>CAYRCP010000055.1:0-10098 GCA_964422755.1 uncultured Bacteriovoracaceae bacterium
TTGTAGGTGCTGATGGTCTTGACGCTCAGCGAGAGGTCTTTGCTGATTTCCGTTATGGTTCTACCGGTGCTCATGAGCGACATAACCTCTCGCTCCCGGTCTGAAAGAAGTTCGTGCGGCTGTTTGAAGGTATCGGGATCAAGTGGACCATTGATCTGATCTTCCATGTCGGGCGACAGATATCGCTTCCCGTAGGTAATCGTGCGGATGGCCTGCAGTAACTCTTCGTTCGGGCTGGTTTTGCGGAAATATCCATTGGCACCTGCCCGCAGCAGCGGGGCCACATCCTTTACCTCGTCGTATGGACCCAGGGCCAGGATCGAGATTTTGGGGTGAATCTTCTTGAGATCTTCGATAATCTTTAGGGAAAGATGATCGGAGGTGTTGATGTCGGCTACAACGAGGTCGCATTGACGCTGTTGTAGAAAATCAAGGGCCTCGGGGCCGCAGCCGGTTTCGCCCACGATATTGATCTGTGACTTGTCTTTCAAAATACTTTTGATGCCGGCACGCTCCACCGGATTGTCGTCTGCGATCAATACATTGAGATTCGTTCCTTCATGTGGATAATGACGATGGGGTTTCATAATTCTGTTCTCCTGAACTGTTTTTGTTCCGTGCCTGGTTTATGAGGCGTCGGATTGTTTAATCAGTGCGACGTTTCCTGGGCACCTGTTAGGGGTATCGCAAGAGATATGCCAAGTTGGTATGATGGCTAATAATATAAAAAGACAGCCTTTCCTGTAAAAATATGCTGGAACAAGCGAGGTTGTCTGAATATGGACTAGTAAAGACTATATAACAACACATGCAGGAGCTGATGTTGGCGGTAGACTCTGATGTCGGGTTCGAACAGCGGTATTCCGGGTATTGTTCCCATGGATGAGGGGGCGTTGATGATCTGCCGAGGTTCCTCGGTAGTTCATTTTTATCCGATGGCTTCTCAAAAGATCCCACGAGATTGCTTCACTTCGTTCGCAATGACAGCTGTTTTTTATCAGGAGTGTAAGCTTTGCAATCTGGAGCTGCATAACCAATTGATATTGGGCAGATTGAATCCGTCTTCGCGTTCGCTTCAGGCTTCGTTTGCAACTACGCCATGACAAGACGCCGGACGAGAAGCTCAGGATTTATTCCCCGCGGCTTGTCGAAGATCCCGGTGGTTTTTTCGGGGCTGCGAAACAGGGTCCAAGGCTTGCCCTGGGGTTCATACCATTGATTCGCAACCTTCATTCCCCCGTAATGACAGGTTATCACACTTTGGCGAGTTTATCGCCCGGCTTCTGGACGCCTCGCAGTGGGGGTGCTGGTTAGTGTATCTTTATCCGGGAAGAACACGCAAAAACGTCGCTTGAAGTGAGCGGAACTCGCAGACGATATTCAGACTTCTAGAACACCACTTAATAAAAGGATAAAAACCTTCTTGGGAACACCGGGACAGGGATAAGTCTTCCTTTCATCTCAGCGCAGGTAACAATGCCACCAAAGGCTGCATTGTCGTTTTTTTGAGGGAAGTTTATAGGAAAATAGAAATCAGAATCCGGAATAAAAATCTTTAACCCATCTACAAACATTGATGAAGCAGATCAGGCATTCGTTCATCCTTCGTTGTGGTTTACTGGCCATGTCGGCTTGGATTTTTTTGGATACGTGGGTTTGGTGCAACGGTTTGTCACGGCCTCGACAAAGCAGAAAGCTCGCCGATGCAATACGTTGTTGTGTTGACTAAATAAAGACAGACAGAGTGTGATAATACGACACTTTTGAGCCAAAAATTGAGCAAGGGTAAATAAAAAGAGTAATAACAAAGAAATAAGAAAAATATAGGGTAGGCCCCGATCTTGCTTTTTATCATGGTCAGGAATCATCTGCTCCGAGACGTCAGGGCGGTATTCGTGTTCGGAGATTGTTTGTTGAGAACAAAATACAAGGAGATAATGTATGAAAAATCTGGATCAGTTATTGACACCCATTAAAATAGGCTCTCTGGAACTTGCCAACCGGGTGATTATGCCCCCTATGGGAACCGGTCTTGGTAATGACGACAGCACGGTAAGCGAAAGAAACCTGGCGTATGTAAAACGCCGGGCACAGGGCGGCCCCGGACTTATTATTACCGAGATCATAGAGGTGCATCCGCTGGGTTCAGCTTCACCCAGGTGTATGGGTGTGTGGGATGACAAATTTATTCCCGGTTTGAGCAAATATGCAGATACGGTTCATGAGCAGGGCAGCAAGGTAGCCATGCAGCTCCATCATGCCGGGCGGGAAAGCATGTTCCAGCTTATGCAAGGGACCGCGGTAGCCCCTTCAGCCATCCCCAGCTTTATTTTCGGGTTTTTGGGAACACCGCGGGAGATGACCCTGGACGAGATCCAAGAGACGATCGTCTCTTTTGGCGCTGCTGCCCTGCGTGCAAAGGCTGCAGGGTTTGATGCGGTTGAACTGCACGGAGCGCACGGATATCTTCTCATGCAGTTTCTCTCTGCCCTTTCCAATCAGAGAACCGATGAATATGGCGGAGATTTCCGCGCCCGCGCCCGGTTCATGATCGAGTGCATCGAGGAAGTACGCAAACAGGTGGGGCCGGAGTTCCCCATATCCCTGAGGATTTCTGGTGAGGAGTGTCTCAAGGGCGGCTACACAGTTGATGATATGCAGACCATTGTACCGGATCTGGTAGGGGCCGGTGTCGATATGATCCACGTATCCTTTGGTTCGCATGGAAATGCACAGATGCATACTGATATGCCCAATCCCAGTGCCCCGGTTGAATACGACCCGGGATTCAAGGCCTGGCTGGCACGTAAAATCAAGGAAGTCACCGATGTCCCGGTGGTTGCTGTGGGCCGGTTTACCGATCCGTATTTCATGAACGAGGTTATCGCCCGGGGTGATGCAGACCTCGTTGCCGTGGCACGCCAGCATCTGGCTGATCCTGATTTCTTGAAGAATGCCATAGAAGGACATCCTGAAGACACGTGCGAGTGTCTGGCCTGCAACCAGGGCTGTATCGAACGCCTCATATTTGAACAGAAGACGATACGCTGTGCCATCAATCCCGAAACCGGCCAGGAACTTGTCTACCCGCAGGGGCCTGCTGAAACGAGCCGCACCGTGTGGGTCATCGGTGGAGGCCCTGGTGGTTTGACCGCCGCTTTTGAGGCTGCGCGGCTTGGACATAAGGTGAGCCTGTTCGAGAAGGAAGACGAGACCGGCGGACAGATACGCTATGCTGCCAAGGCACCATTCAAAGCGGTGTACGGCAAATGGATCGATACCCTGACGGCAAAATGCGCGAAGAAGGGTGTGGACATCAAAACCGGTACCCACGTCACCGAGGACATGATCGAACAGGGAGCACCGGAGGTGGTGATCCTGGCGATCGGCGCGGAAAAGGCAACCTGCCCGGTAGAGGGGATCGATGCATCCATGGTGTGCGATGCATGGCAGATCCTCAACGGCGAGATAGCCCCGAAAGACCATGCCCTGGTAATCGGTGGAGGACTGGTGGGCATGGAAACAGCGGATTTCCTCTGCGAGAAGGGTGTCAGCGATGTCACCCTGGTGGAAATGCTTGAAAACCCGCCGGTCCCGCCCATGACGTCTCACGGGACGATGCTCCACAGGCGCCTGGGTGCAGCAGGGGCCAAGCTGCTGTTCAATACCACGGTTAATAAGATCGAAGAGGGGGCTGTTACCATCAGTACCGGCGGTGAAGAACAGAGGCTCGAACCAATTGATCAGGTGATCGTGGCCGTAGGCGTTAAATCGAGAAACGAGTTGAAGGATATGCTCAAGAACAAGGACATTCGTCATTATGTCATTGGCGACGCAAATGAGGCCCGCCGTATTATCGAAGCAACGGAAGAAGGCGCAAAGGCTGCATGGGAGATCTGATAGAGTTATGAAAAGAGCTTTGGAAGGAATACGAGTTGTTGATTTGAGTCATGTGCTGGCAATGCCGACCTGCACCATGTTTCTGGCAGACCTGGGTGCCGAAGTGATCAAGATCGAACCGGCCAGGGGTGAAGATATGCGCATTTATGCGCCGTTTATTAATGACACCCACGGCAAGACGAGCAGCAGTATATTTTTGCGTTTTAACCGAAACAAGAAAAGCATGGTGCTCGATCTGCGGCAGGAAAAAGGCAAAGAGATTCTCCGGGATCTTATTGTCAAGTCGGATGTCATAGTTGAAAATTTCAGGCCGGGAACCATGAAAAAGATGGGGTTTGACTGGGAAGCGCTCCAGAAAATTAATCCGAGCATAATATATGCGGCAATTACCGGATTTGGCCATGATACCCTTCCGGAATATTCAAAACGGGCAGCCTATGATCTTGTTGCACAGGCTTACAGTGGGATTATGAGTGTTACCGGACCGGTAGGAGGACCATCCTGCAGGGTGGGGGTTTCCATAGGCGACATGCTGGCAGGGCACCAGGCTGCCATCGGCATCCTGGCGGCACTGCAATACAGGACCAGGACCGGCAGGGGCCAGTACCTGGACTGCTCCATGGTCGACGCCCTGTTCTCCATTCTGCTTGCCCCTGTGGAACTCTATACCATGGCAGGCAAGATTGCGGGCCCGGTGGGATCGGGATCGGACATTCTCACTCCGTTCCAGGCATTCGAGACAAAGGATTCCGCCGTTGTTATCACGGTGGCCAATGATCCATTGTGGGTGAAGTTATGTTCGATACTTCAGCGCGAAGATCTTGCCGGGGATCCTCGGTTCGAGTCAAATACCAAGAGAACGAGGAACAAGGCCGAGCTTATTCCTATGCTTGAAGCAGAGATGAAAAAGAAGACGACCAATCAGTGGTGCCATCTGTTTGAAGATGCAGGCATCCCCTATTCACCGATCAATACGGCAAAGGATATCTGTGAAGACCCTCATATCCGGTATCGGGACATGCTCGTGGAAATAGACCAGCCAACGGCCGGCAGGTGCAAGACGGTGGGTTCTTCCATCAGGCTCTCGGAGACACCGGGAGAGATATATTCTCCCGCACCCCTTCTGGGAGAACATTCAGAAGAGGTACTCAGGGATATTCTCGGATACACACCGCAACAGGTTGACTCCTTGAGACAGCAGGGTGTGACGAATGCGGAAGTTCAGTAGAGGTGGAATAATGATCGAAGAAAGATTTAAGGCCATGGTGCCGCAGATTGAGCAGAGTGTACGGATAATTACCGAGATGGGTATCAAAATCGTGGAGATGAGAGACCGGTATGTGCGGATCATGTTGCCGTTGGAACCCAATGTAAATCATATACGCACGGTCTATGCCGGATCTCTCTACACCTTGGCCGAGTTTACCGGCGGTGTGGTTATGTCGGCTTCGGTGGAACGTTCAGTGTATTTTCCCATTGTGAAAGAGGTTTCCATCCGATACCGCCGTCCCGCCACCACGGATATGTACTGTGAAGCAGCGTTGAGCGTCGAACAGGTGGAGGAGATGCTGGAGAATGTGGAGTCAAAAGGCAAGGCGGACTACCATCTTGAGTTGGAGCTGAAAGATGAGAAGGGTGAAACATGCTGCCTGGTACAGGGAACTTGGCAGATGCGCAAGCGTCCGACGGCAAAATCCTGATAGTCTTCACTCGGGGATATGTGCCGGGATCGTACCCTTTAAATTGTAACTTGACGCGGCAGACAGGAAAGAGGAAAATATTTATGAATTAAAAATACGTACAGGGGTGCCCATACGGGCTGAGATAATACCCTTTGAACCTGATCTGGGTAATGCCAGCGGAGGGAGAAGCGCTGAAGTCTAAAAAAAGCGGGATTCCCAGATCAGGGGATCCCGCTTTTTTTATGGGCATCCCTCATGACGGGGCATATCCCCGGAAAGGAGCAGCAGCTATGAACATTTCAAGAGTCCTGAGTATAGCCGGGTCTGATTCCGGCGGCGGGGCAGGCATCCAGGCGGATTTGAAGACCATCACGATGCTCGGCGGCTTCGGCATGAGCGTCATCACCGCGCTCACGGCCCAGAACACCCTGGGTGTGCACGGGATTCACGAAGTACCCCGTGATTTTGTGGAGGCACAGTTTGACGCGGTGGCGGGGGATATCGGTATCGATACCGCCAAGATCGGCATGCTCTCCAGTATCCCCATCATGGAGGCCGTGGCAGGCAAGGTGAGACAGTACGGCATCGAGCGCCTCGTCCTCGACCCCGTGATGGTGGCCAAGGGCGGCGCATCGCTCATGCGTGACGATGCGGTGCAGACCCTGGTGAGAGAACTCGTTCCCCTGGCACTGGTAATCACGCCCAACATCCCCGAGGCCGAGGTGCTCGCCGGCATGTCGATTGGCACCATTGACGACATGCACAAGGCTGCCGGGATTATTCATGAACAAGGAGCGGCAAACGTGATCATCAAGGGCGGTCACGCAAGCGGCGATGCCCTCGACATCCTGTTTGACGGACAGGAATTCAGACAGTACAGCGCTCCCCGGTTCGATACCAAAGACACGCACGGCACGGGCTGTACCTTTTCAGCTGCTGTGGCAACACTGCTTGCCCGGGGGCTGAGTGTGCCTGAGGCGGTGAAGAAGGCCAAGGAATACATTACAACCGCTATCCGGTTCTCGCTGAGGATCGGGGCCGGCCACGGCCCCACCAACCATGCCGCCTCGCTCATGAGGGAGAGCGAACGCTATGAATGCGTTCAGGAGCTCAAACAGGCCGTGGGTCGGCTGAAAGAGGCACGCTGCGGCAACATCATCCCGGAGATCCAGTCGAATCTCGGGTATGCCCTGCCGTATGCAGAAGGGCCGGGCGATGTGGCGGCCATCCCCGGGCGCATCGTCAGAGTGGCAGATGGCGCCGAGGTCCTGCACGACCCGGAACTGGGTGCATCGAGCCATGTAGCAAGGATCATCCTGACCGCCATGAGATACGACGAAAACTGCCGCAGCGCCATGGCGTGCAGGTTTTCGGAAGAGATCGTGCGGATCTGTGAAGACAGCGGGTATACCGTGGGGTCGTTCAGCCGGGAGGATGAACCCGAAGATGTCATGCTGCAGGAGGGATCGTCCCTGGAATGGGGCACCAATGAAGCCATCTCGGCTATGGGAGCTGTGCCCGATGTCATCTTTGATCGGGGAGGCCTCGGCAAGGAGCCCATCGTGCGGGTGCTGGGGACGTGTCCCGGCGAGGTAGTGAGCAAGGTCTTGGATATTTCAGCAAAACTGAAAGAGCAGAACGTTTAAATAATAATACTAGGAGTAATAGAGAATGGAACTGAATGAAGTAATCATTACAAAGGCAATCGTAGAGAGATTTTCGCACAAGTTCATGGAGTATACCGACGTTGATGTGGCCATTGTCGGGGGCGGTCCGTCCGGTCTGGTGGCCTCGTATTTTCTCGCAAAGGCAGGCATGAAAGTGGCTATGTTCGAACGCAAGCTCAGCATCGGCGGCGGCATGTGGGGCGGCGGCATGATGTTCAACGAGATCGTGGTGCAGGAAGAGGGAAAAGAGATCCTCGATGTATTTGATATCAACACCCGCGAATACGAAACCGGATATTATACTGCAGATGCGGTGGAGTGCGTTACCACCCTGGGATCGTATGCCACCAAGGCCGGGGTAAAGGTCTTTAACTGCATGACGGTTGAAGACGTGATAATCCGTGACGGTCGCGTTACCGGCCTGGTGGTCATCTGGTCCCCGGTGGAGATGGCCGGGCTGCATGTGGATCCGCTCTCCATAAAGGCGCGGTACGTTGTTGAATCTACCGGACACCCCCTGGAACTCCTCCACGTTATCGAGCGCAAGGCAGACGTCAGACTCAATACCGACAGCGGCCACATCATGGGTGAGCGTTCAATGTGGGCCGACAAGGCCGAAGGCCTGACCGTGGAGAATACCCGCGAGATCTGCCCCGGGGTATATGTATGCGGGATGGCGGCCAATGCCGCTTATGGGGGGCCGAGAATGGGTCCTATCTTCGGCGGTATGCTCTTGTCGGGCAAGAAAGTGGCTCAGGAAATCATCGATGCGGGAAAGGCATAAAAGCCCTGTAGGGCTGATGTACCGGGAGGATATGACATGAAGACAACCGACCTGTTACACCATGATACCGGCCCCATGTGGTCGAAGATCATGGAGCTGCCTTTTGTGCAGGAACTCTATACGGGCAGCCTGCCCATGGAGAAGTTTATTGCCTATATCCTCCAGGATTATACCTATCTGGTGGACGCGATCAGGAATTTCAGCCTGATCGCGTCACGGGCGCCCTCAGCCGAAGTGATGAAGGAGGTCGTGGAGATCGCCCATCTCGAGGCAATGAGCGAATTCAGGGGCTATGAGGAATTCCTTGGAGAGCTCGGGTATAGCCTGGAGGATGCAGCTGCCACTGAGCCGCTGCCAATAAACGTGGCATACCGCAATTTTTTGCTGGCAACAAGCGCGGTGAAATCAACGGCAGAGGGGCTTGCAGCTGTGCTGCCGTGCTTCTGGTCCTACCATGAGATCGCGGTTTTTCACAAAGACCTGCTCGAGCAGAATCCCAACAGGACCTATCGCGACTGGGCAGCGGTGTACGTGTCGGATGACTATATGACCCTGCTGCACAAGCTCAAAGACCTCGTGGATACACTCGCTGGGCAGGTGCCCTATGAGCGGCTCAGAGATGTATTTATGACAGCCAGCCGCTATGAATATCTCTACTGGAGGAGCGTCTATGACGGCGATGCCTGGCCGATCTGATCTGAGGGCTCTGCCTGACCGTGGCGAAGCATTCGAAGGATTGGCGATATCCGGGCTCGTCAAGCGCTTCGGATCACTCGAGGTGCTGGACGGGTTCAGTGTGAACGTCCCCCGCAACGGATTCACCGTACTGATCGGGCCGTCAGGGTGCGGCAAGAGCACCCTGTTTGATGTACTCACCGGGGTGGTGCTCGGGGATGGAGGCCGGATCGGCTGGCTGGGGAAAGAGTTATTGAATCTGGGCCATAGCGCTGCCTACATGCAGCAAAAGGATCTGCTCCTGCCGTGGCTGAGCCTGTTGGATAACGCACTGCTGCCGGAACGGGTTGCAGGGGGTACCGGCAGAGAGGTGGTGAACAAGGCTCAGGAGCTGTTTGCCCGGCTGGGGCTCAAAGGGTTTGAAGAATACCGTCCCCATGAGGTCTCGGGCGGGATGCGCCAGCGCTGTGCCCTGGTGCGGACCCTGATGTTCGAGCACGAGCTCGTGCTCCTGGACGAACCGCTGTCCGCGCTCGATGCCATCACCCGCATGAGCCTGCAGTCACTCCTGCTTATGCTTCAGGTTGAGTTCAAAAGGACACTGCTCATGATCACGCACGATGTGGAAGAGGCCCTGCTGGTGGCCGACGAACTGGTGATCCTGACCGCGGCGCCCATGCGGATCAGGAAGCGCATCACCCTGAAACAACCAAAACCCAGACGTGCCAGCGATCTGGAACTCGTGATGCTCAAGGAGCATATTCTGAAAAACCTGGAGGGAGACATGGGCAGTGGCCTGGTCTAAGAGTATCCCGCTTATCACCGTGGCTGTCCTGCTTGGGCTCTGGGAGGCAGCCTGCCGGTTTCTGGATATTCCGGATTTCATCCTGCCGGCACCGTCAAGGATCATCAGTATCAGCATTACGCAGGCACCTCTGCTGCTGCGGCATGCAGGCATTACCGCTGGCGAGATAGTCCTGGGGATCTCACTGGCGCTCATGACGGCTGTGCCCCTGGCCATTCTCATGTTTGCCCACCCTGCGGTGGAAAAAGCGCTGGCCCCGTTTCTCGTTGCCTCGCAGGCCATCCCGGTCTTTGCCCTGGCACCGCTGTTGGTGGTGTGGCTCGGCTACGGAATAGCCAGCAAGGTGCTCATGGCCTCGATCATCATTTTCTTTCCCATCACCGTGAGCCTGCTGGAAGGATTCAAACACTGCGGCCGGGAGTATGCCATGCTCTTTAGGCTCATGGGATCGGGATTCTGGAAGACCATGAGACTTTTATACTGGCCCTGGGCCCTGCCGCAGTTTTTTACCGGGCTCAAGATGGGGGTCACGGTGGCCACCATCGGGGCGGTGATCGGTGAATGGGTGGGGGCCCAGCAGGGGCT
>CAYRCP010000056.1:0-9709 GCA_964422755.1 uncultured Bacteriovoracaceae bacterium
AGGTCAGAAGAGAGTCATTGAATAATGCTGCAATTGCTGCCCGGCAGGCTGTTGAATACGCGCATAACAAATACGACTCAGGCCTGATTGATTTCGATACCATCTTGGACTCACAGCGCACGCTCCTGTCCTATGAGGATGAGCTGGCCCAAAGTGAGGCTGCAGTGAGCATGAATCTTGTGCGCCTGTACAAGGCCCTTGGCGGCGGTTGGGCATCCATGGTTTCCGATTCTGAAGTTCAGGGTCCAATGCAAGGAGAATCTCTATGAATATGAACTCACACCCGCAATCCGATATTGAACAGACCCTGGGGATGGAAGCCTCTTCAGGCAAAAAGAGTATCCTCAAACGATTTTTGTTCTTGGGAGTTCCGGCAATTATCGCGGTAATCGTGCTGGTTTTTCTCAGTACTCACAACAGTGCCGACAACCTCCAGTATAAGACAAGCAAGGCAGTGATGGGAGATCTCACCATAACGGTGAGTGCCACCGGCAACCTCGAGCCCACAAACCAGGTGGATGTGAGCAGCGAACTTTCCGGGATCATCGAGACCGTGGACGTTGACTACAATGACCACGTGGAGGTTAACCAGGTCCTGGCACGGCTCGATACTGACAAGCTCCAGGCTGATGTCAAAAAATCCGGGGCAGCCCTGGATGCATCACGTGCGCAGGTATTGCAGGCACAGGCGACCCTGAATAAAGCACAAGCTGAGTTGGGGCGGCTCAGACGTGCCCATGAACTCAGTGGTGGTAAAGTGCCCTCTGCGTACGATCTGGACGCCGGTGAGGCGGCATTTTTACAGGCCCGGGCCGATTTGGCCGGTGCTCGTGCCCAGGTCACGCAGGCGCAGGCCGAACTTGAATCCACCCGGACAGATCTGTCGAAGGCACTTATCCGTTCGCCCATCAACGGCATTGTGCTCAGCCGTGATGTGGAGCCCGGTCAGACCGTTGCAGCATCCCTGTCAGCACCGGTCCTGTTTACCCTGGCCGAAGACCTTGCCCTGATGGAACTCCATGTGGGCGTGGATGAAGCCGATGTGGGGCAGGTACGGCAGGGCCAGACTGCAACATTCACGGTGGATGCCTATCCCGAAAGGGTCTTCCCGGCCCGCATCACGCAGGTGAGATACGGCGCCCAGGACAACGACGGGGTCGTCACCTACGAGACCGTGCTGGGTCTTGATAATGCAGGGCTCCTGCTGAGGCCCGGCATGACGGCAACCGCCGACATCACGGTTGCCGGGATTAAGCAGGGCGTTCTGGTTCCCAATGCAGCGCTGCGGTTTTCACCGCCGGCTATCCATTCGGATAGTTCGGATACAACGAATAAAACAGGTTCTATGATGAGCAAGCTCATGCCAAGGCCGCCGCGTCCCGGCAAGAAGGGATCATCGAATCTGGGATATGATACGGAAAAGAACGGCCGGCAGCAGGTCTGGACACTGCAGAACGGGAATCTTCTCCCCATCATTGTCACCACCGGGGTAACCGACGGCATCATGACCGAGATTACACGCGGCGATATCGAGCCTGGTATGGAACTCGTGGTGGGCACCATGAGTGTGGAACAATGAATACGCAATCTCTCGATCTTAATGGGAAGCCCCTGCTCATAGAGCTTGAGGCCATTACCAAGGTATATGGCATGGGCAATGTGGCGATGCGCGCGCTCAAGGGCATCGATCTATCCATCGATACCGGTGAATTTGTGGCGGTCATGGGCCCGAGCGGCTCGGGCAAGTCCACCTGCATGAATATCCTGGGGTGTCTGGATATCCCATCGTCGGGTTTCTACCGCTTCAAGGGCGTGGAGGTCGGCGAACTCACCCGGGACCAGCGGGCACTTTTGCGCCGGAACTACCTCGGGTTTGTCTTTCAGGGGTTCAACCTGTTGAACCGCACCTCGGCACTGGAGAATGTGGAACTGCCGCTGATCTACCGGGGTGTTCCCGCACGGCAGCGGCACTCAAAGGCCCGTAAGGCTCTTGCTGCAGTGGGACTGACCGGATGGGAGTCTCACACCCCGGGCGAGCTTTCCGGCGGACAGCAGCAGCGGGTCGCCATTGCACGGGCCATGGTGATCGAGCCCGAGGTGCTCATGGCGGATGAGCCCACCGGCAATCTGGATTCCACTACCAGTCGCGAGATCATGGAACTGCTCCGGTCGTTAAACGAAGAGCAGGGGATTACCATTGTCATGGTCACCCATGAAACGGAAATGGCGAGCTACGCCGGTCGGGTCATTCACTTCCTCGACGGGCTTATCGATACCGAAGAACACAACGGGGAGAGGCAGCCATGATCTGGGAGACGGTGCTGCTTTCCCTGCGGGCTATCCGCCGCAATGTTCTGCGATCTTCTCTGACCATCCTCGGCATTGTCATAGGAGTGGCTGCGGTTATTACCATGGTTACCTTAGGTGGTGGTGCCACCGCCCAGGTGAAAGCCGAAATATCAGGCCTGGGGAGCAACATGCTCCATGTGAGGCCGGGTCAGGGATTTCGGGGTCCCGGCGGAACGCGCACAGCAGCGGATGATTTCGAGATCGAAGATGCTACTGCCATCAGCCGGGAGATCTTCGGACTGGAAGCGGTTGCACCAACAGCCACCAGGGGTGCACAGGCCATCTATGGGAACAGGAACTGGTCCACTTCGGTCATGGGGGTCACCAACGAATACCTGGAGGTGAGGGACTGGCCACTTCTGAGCGGGAGAATTTTCAGCGATAGTGAGCTGCGCTCAGGACAAACCGTCTGTATTATCGGCACCACCGTGCGGGATGAAATCTTCGGTGATCAGGACCCCCTTGGGGCAAAAATCCGATTGAACAAGCTTTCCTGCCAGGTCATCGGTATTCTCGAATCAAAGGGCCAGTCGAGCTTTGGCAATGACCAGGACGATCTGGTACTTATACCGCTGCGGGCCTTTCAGCGGCGCCTGCAGGGGAGCACCGATGTAAAGACAATCTATGTCTCCGCGCTCGACGGGATATCCACCACAACGGTCAAAGAGGACATCGAGTCATTGATGCGTTTCAGGCGAAAGATAATGCCGGGAGAGGATGACGATTTTCACGTTCGGGACATGCAGGAGATCGTGAGCACCATGACAAGCACTACGCGCATCCTGACTGCACTGCTGTCTGCGGTGGCTGCGGTGAGCCTGCTGGTAGGGGGCATCGGCATTATGAACATCATGCTCGTCTCGGTCACCGAGCGCACGCGGGAGATCGGCACTCGGCTGGCAATCGGCGCCCTGGAGCGCGAGGTGCTCATGCAGTTTCTTATCGAGGCCGTGGTTTTGTCATCATTCGGCGGTGTCATCGGAATTATCCTGGGGCTTATGGCAGCCGGGATCGGGGCACATATCCTGGGCATGCCCTTTATCCTGAATCCGTCTATCATAGGTATTGCCTTTATCTTTTCTGCGGCAGTGGGCATGGTCTTCGGCTTCTTCCCTGCCCGGCAGGCTGCACGCCTGGATCCCATCGAGGCCCTGCGGCATGAGTAGATCGTTTGGCGGTAATTATTGCCTGTGCAGGTGGAAATCATTTCCGGGTTATCCCAAAAAAGGTGCTCATAAAAAATCGTCGGGAATGGAAAAAATGTAACTATTCCGTTGACTCAATAAGTTACCTGCCATGGGGATAACCCAGTGAAAGGGCGAGGGGAGTATGAAGAAGCGAAAGAAATACTCGGGTGATTTCAAGGCACGTGTTGTAGCCGAATATATCAGGGGAGACAAGACGCTTTCTGAACTGGCGAATAAATACGATGTTCACCCCAACCAGATCAAGAACTGGAAATGCCTCCTGCTCAAGCGTGCGCCCGAGATCCTTGACGACAGGAGGAACCGGGATACTTCCCAGGAGTAAACAGCGTAACTTATCCGCCGTCATAAAATGCAGACAGACACTGGAGCTGCCTGTATCCCGGCACGATTCTGGCTTTGCTCTCAAGAGATATACTGTCTCGGCACTGCATGCAAGGTCAGTACAGGTGCTGTCGCTGAGATAAAAAAATTAAGGAGGTATAACATGATGAACGGGATAAGCAGTTGCAGCAGTTACATGAGTTGCCTGCAGTCTCAGGGCATGCAGCAACCACGGGGCCCGGCAGGGATGTTTGACAAGGTCGACGCTGACAAAAGCGGCGGGATTTCGCAGACCGAGCTGGAGACATTTGCAGAGAAGATCTCGGGCAAGACCGGTACCACCATTGATACCGAAGATGCGCTTTCCACCTATGATGCAGACGAAAGCGGAGAGCTGAGTGGAGATGAACTGCGGGCTTTTCTGGATGCCAGCGGCTTTCAGCCGCCACAAAGGCAGGGCATGGGCGGGATGGGCATGCCGCCGGGACCGCCTCCGGCCGATATGTTCAGTGATGCCGACAGCGATGAAAGCGGCGGGATTTCGCAGACAGAGCTTGATACCCTGGCAACAAAGATCTCAGACAAAACCGGCACCACCATCGATACGGAAGATGCCCTTTCCGTGTATGACACGAATGGGGACGGCGAGTTGAGCAGCGAGGAACTGAGAAACTTCATGGAAGCCAGCGGGGTTCAGCCGCCCCGGGGTTTTATGCAGCAGGCAATGTCTGCCTACGGCATGAACTCGGGCGGCAGCCAGACATCCACGCTGTTGGATCTGTTAACGGCTGACGAAGAAACGTATAATCCGTTCAGCCTTATCGCATAACGGCAAAAGCCGGAATTTGAACGAAGGGGTCGGGACAGAGTTTTCCTGGTATGAGAGATTTGTCCTGGCCCTGTATTGTGATTACGTGTTCGCGAATTCAAAAGAGGCCAGGCAGATTCAACCTGAAAATACATCATGATACGGTTTTATATGAAAATTCAATGCAGGATTTACGCATGACATCCCTGGAATATTTTTACCTGCAGCTTGTTCAAATCAAACACTTGTTCGTCTTTCGCTGCGACCAGCCGTTTATGATAGTTTGGCACATAGTATAATCTATCACAAATATTCAGCGTGCACGTTGACATTGCTTGACCGCCGCTTATCTTAAAAAAGAAAAACTTTTTTTACCGGTACTGCAGTTGATATGAGTCAATAATTTATCTTGAATCATTTCATGAGTGGTTTCCCATGGAGAAAAAATGTCTTATGACTTGAACTGTCTATGTAAAGGGATGGGGCGCTAAGAAATGAAAACTATCCCCATGTCCTGTCTGTGTCTGTGTTTTCTTCTTTTATCCGGCTGTCCCAACCCGTTATCCGTCGCACAGTTTGGATTAATGACCGGAGGACAGGTTGCAAGCATTTTTGACCGGGGCATGGCTGCACAGCCCTATCTTGTGTATTCGGAGTCATCACTGGAGCAGATAAACGAGTTCTGTAAGGTCGATCCCGGGATAAGGGTCTCGGTGGAGGACACCTACAGATCGGCATACGGGAGAGATCTGGAGGACGCATTGCCCAGCGGTGATACGGGCCAGAAATTCAGGAACATGAAAGAGGCAACCATCTATCTGCAGAAGATCTTGAAGGAATATGGCCGGCAGGATTATGAAGATTATCTGCTCACGAGTATCGATACCGCCAGGGATAAGGGATATGTCCTGTTTGCCGTTGTGAAGCGTCCCGAGCGTTCCATCTCGATAAATGTTCTACCCGGGACCCAATCGGAAAAAAACTGGGGCCGGGAGATAAAGAATTTTACCTCCCCTATCTAAAAGATGCTCAGGGCAACCCCCTGGATAAAATTATCGACTGGGCCGGACTGCCCAACGATTGCTATTCGTCGCAGCCTTCCCAGGCAATTTTACTCACCCTGACGGCAAATCAGGTGCTGATGGATAGGACGCGCGAGAACTACTGGGCAGCACAAGAGCAATGGCTCAAGGGTGATTTTGTCAAAGTGATGAAGGACCAGGACGAACAGACGTGCACTATCTGCGGGTTTGAGGAAGGTTTTTTCAAGGGCTAGCACACCTGTAATGCCGCCAGGCTGTCCGCCGCTGCAGAGAAGGAATACGCTTTTCCAGCAGGTTGCACCTGCTGCTCCACAACCGGACATGATACAAAGAAACATTAATCGGTAGAGTTATAGATCATTGCCGTTTATTTCTTCTGGTCAGGGAATGTTCAGTTGTACACGTATCGGTGGGGTTAATTCCTTGCCCAGGGAAAAAACTCATGGTCTACCGGGGTAAAAAGACAGTACAGGGCTTGTTGTGCCTGTGCATTGCCCTGTTCATCTTGTCAGGGGGGAGGAATGTAAAAAAACATGAACATGTGTTGAAAAACAACCATGCATACGGTATAAGGATTCCTTTGACTGTGTCTGAAAAGGGAGAATGTAATCATGAGTATAGTCGTCAAACACGAAATGCTTGGAAAATGGGTTCAGGAAGCAGTACAGCTGTGTCAGCCTGATGAGGTGTACTGGTGCGACGGGAGCACGGCCGAATACGACCGGATCATGAAGCGAGCAGTCGAGGCCGGGAGTGCTATCCCTGTCAAGAAGCGTCCGAACAGTTTTCTGTTCCGTTCGGACCCGAGCGATGTTGCGCGGGTAGAGGCCAGGACATACATCAGCACGCCAAAACAGATCGATGCCGGCCCCACGAACAACTGGCAGGATCCTGATGAGTTGAAAACAACGATGAGAGAATTGTATAACGGGTGCATGAAGGGCCGTACCATGTATGTGATCCCATTCTCCATGGGGCCTGTGGGCTCGCCCATTGCAAAGATCGGGATCGAGATCACCGACAGCCCGTATGTTGTCTGCAACATGCACACCATGACACGAGTGGGCGAAGAAGTGCTCGATGTCCTTGGTACCGACGGTGATTTCATACCGTGTCTTCATTCCATTGGTGCTCCTCTGAGGCCGGGGCAGAAGGATGTTCCCTGGCCGTGCGCGCCCATGGAAGAGAAATATATCAGCCATTTCCCGGATGAAGACCTGATCTGGTCCTACGGTTCGGGCTATGGCGGCAATGCCCTGCTCGGAAAGAAATGCCTGGCGCTTCGTATTGCCTCTGCAATGGCCAGGCGTGAGGGCTGGATGGCTGAACACATGCTTATCCTTCGTCTGACAAGCCCTGAAGGAAAGCAGTATCACATCACCGCAGCATTTCCGTCCGCCTGCGGCAAGACAAATCTCGCCATGCTCCAACCTACGATCGAGGGCTGGAAGTGCGAAACCATCGGTGATGACATTGCCTGGATGAAGATCGGCCCGGACGGGAGACTCTATGCCATCAATCCGGAAGCAGGGTTTTTTGGCGTTGCACCCGGTACATCCTATGCTTCAAACCCCATGGCCATGGAGTCGCTCCATGAAAATATCATCTTTACCAACTGTGCATTGAAAGATGACGGTGATATGTGGTGGGAAGGTATGGACGGAGACCCGCCGGCCCATGCGATAGACTGGAAGGGCAGGGACTGGACTCCGGACAGCAAGGAGCCGGCAGCCAACCCGAACGCCCGCTTTACCGCACCGGCCTCCCAGTGTCCTATTATCTGTGATGACTGGGAAAAACCCGAGGGCGTACCCATCGACATATTTATCTTTGGCGGCAGGCGCGCCGGGGTTGTGCCGCTGGTGAACGAGGCATATAACTGGGCCCATGGCGTGTTCCTGGGGGCGACTGCTTCCTCCGAGACCACGGCTGCGAATATCGGTGACATCGGCAACTTAAGGAGAGACCCTTTTGCCATGAAGCCATTCTGCGGATACAACATGGGGGACTATTTCCAGCACTGGCTCGATATGGGCGAAAAGCTCGGAGACAAGGCACCGAAAATCTTCTATGTCAACTGGTTCCGCAAGACCACGGACGGCAAATTCCTGTGGCCGGGATTCGGCGAAAACAGCCGGGTGTTGAAATGGATGTGCGAGCGTCTCGAAGGGAAAGTGGGCGTGCGCGAGACCCCTATCGGGCTGCTGCCAGAAGACGGGGAACTCGACTTAGCCGGGCTGGACATTCCCGGTGGGAATATGGAAGAGCTGCTCAAGGTGGACGCCAAGGCATGGAAGGCCGAGATCCCGAACCTGGAGGAACACTTTGCCCAGTTCGGCGAACGCCTGCCCCAAGGGATGAGACAACAGCTGGAGGACCTCAAGAAAAGGCTTGGATAGGCAATGAGATTCCCCGCAGCCCCGCAGAAACCGTCGGGGCTGCGGGGGAAAAGAATCCAGTATCCAGAATAAAAAAACCTGTGCAAAAGCACATCTCCTGTCATTGATAACAGATGAGCGGAGGAGGCTGTGGGATGCTCGCAATGACAGCATAGTTCTTCATTCTGTCTCATATCTGCTTGCTCAAAGTTAGACATACGAAAAGAACAAATTTTTTGGCACGGATTTCACGGATTACACGGTTTTGGAATTCACTTTCTGTATCCTGTCTTTTCAATGTCCATGCCTTCCCTAACAGGATCGATCCTTGCAGTCTAATAGCCGGAGTGTCTTTTAATTCCTGAATGATTCGCCGCTGAGGCTCCTAATGAATCAACCTTTCAACTAGTTGTTTTATTTGGCTTATTATATGGTTTATATTGGATATAAATCGACGATTATCTCCGGCGATTCGCCGGCTCGCAATGACGATAGTCAGATCATTCAAACATCTCAAAAGTAGATTTTTTTCAACACTCCAACACTCCATCACTCCGATATCTTACCGATAAGATCTGTTCAAATGATCTCATAGTGGTAAACAAACTGGTCTCTTTACTCTACAGGTGGACTGCCTTATTCTTGAATGATGAATGGACGGTAGTTTTCCGAAAGGAGCAAACCATGGCCGATGAATCAGGGAAAAAAAAGAGGATCACGTTCCGATGGGGACCTGACGGCCATTTCTTCTACCCGTGGGAGAAGAGCTTCGAACGTATCATGACCCCTTTTGAGCAATTTATCGAGAGGGAGACCACCAGCGGGCTGATCCTCATGGCGTGCTCGGTTCTTGCCATTATCCTGGCGAATTCGACGCTCAAGGAATTTTATTCACATATTATCCACACCATTGTGGGCATCTCTATCGGAGATTATTCCCTCAGGCTCAGCCTTCTTCACTGGATCAATGAATGCCTGATGGCCTTTTTCTTCTTTGTCGTGGGCCTGGAGATCAAACGGGAGATCCTGGTGGGAGAGCTTTCCGACCTCAAAAGTGCCGGACTCCCTATCGTGGCCGCCTTTGGCGGTATGGTGGTACCCTCGTTCATCTATTACCTGTTCAATCCCTGGGGGGAGTACGCTATGGGGTGGGGAATCCCCATGACCACCGATATCGCGTTTTGTATCGGTGCGCTGGTATTGCTGGGAAGGCGCGTACCGGCGTCGCTCATGGTGTTTCTCGTGTCTCTTGCCATCGCGGATGATCTCGGTGCCGTGGTTGTCATTGCCATATTTTATACCGACGCGATTCAACTCTGGGCATTCGGTTCTGCTTTCGGGGCGTTTTTACTGCTCATGATATTCAACTTGAGCGGTGTACGCAACAGCATAGCATATTTCCTGGTGGGTGGCGTTCTCTGGCTCTTCATGCTGTTTTCCGGTATACACGCGGCTGTTTCCGGAGTGGTGGTGGCCATGTGTATTCCAGCCCAGGGGCGCTATAACCCCGAGATTTTCGGGGACCGTCTCAGGGAACTGGCAAAACGGTTTGACGAGACCACGTGCGAACAGGAATGCATCCTCAGCAATGTGGAGCAGTAT
>CAYRCP010000057.1:0-9516 GCA_964422755.1 uncultured Bacteriovoracaceae bacterium
TTCCTGATCTATGGCATAACAGGTGACCAGTCAAGATGAAGTTCGTGGTTAAAGGTACAAAGTGAGAAGGGACAAAGGTCCAGAGGGCCAAAGGGCCAAAGGGCCAAAGTGAAGGAGCGCCTTGCAGGCGCGCTTTCTATTTATCCATGGATTTTCTTAGAATGCCCTTTTTGATACCAAAATGGCGCCTCTAAGGGTTAAGATGGGCTTTTTTTAAATATAATACCAAAGATTACTGTTTGTTATCTTGGTCCCATTCTTGTTCTATCGTCTCAGGGTTTAAAACTGTTACCCATGTCCTGAGCTAAAAGTGTTTCCTATGTCCTGACCTATTCACTATTCACTGTTCAACTTAAAACCTTAAACCTTATACCTTGCACCTTCCTTTTTCTGTCCCTGCGGCATTGGCGGAACGCAACAGTGAACGAATCCCCTGGGTTGCGAAAAATGCGAATATGGAATAACTAGAAGGTCATGGACATTTTGATCATCAAACTCGGAGCACTGGGTGACGTCATCAACACCCTGCCCCTTGCCGTCAATCTCCAAAAACGTTTTGGTGCCCGCATACACTGGGTCGTGGAGCCGCTGAGCTTTCCGATCGTGTCTGCCCACGCCAGTGTAAACAATACCATCTGCTTCAACAAGCATGCATGGAGACAGTCGCTGCCCGGGGTGCTCCGCGAGATCAGGAGCCGGCGGTTCGATATCTGCCTGGACCTCCAGCGGATCGTCAAGTCCTCTCTCCTGTGCATGGCATCGAACTCTGCCAGGCGTATCGGGTTTGACACCGGGCGCTGCAAGGAAATGACCTGGCTCTTTCCCTTTGACCGCATCCCCCCCTGTGACCCGTCACGGCATATGGTGCACCAGTACCTGGAGTTTGCAGAATATCTCGGACTTATGGATAATGATATCCGCTGGGACATACCCGTGAAGGGATTGGTCCCTTTCAACCTGCCGAAAGCGTATATCGTACTGAATATCGGGGCCACAAAGGAAGCGAACAAATGGACACCCGGCGGATTTGCGTCTCTGGCACAGGGGATCATGGAACGATTCAGTCTCCCCTGTGTCCTTACCGGCGCCGGCGGGGATGCAACCATGGCCAGGGAGATTACGGAAAAAGCGGGCAATGCAGTCATAGACCTCGTGGGAAAAACCTCCATCGAGGACCTGATCGAGGTCCTTGCCGGATCATCGGCAGTGGTGAGCTGCGATACCGGCCCCATGCACCTCGGTGTTGCCCTGGGCAGGGAAGTCATTGCCCTGTTCGGTCCGGCAGACCCGAGGAGGACCGGGCCGTTAAGAGGACATGTCATTCAAAAGCAGGTTGCCTGCTCCCCGTGCAACAAGAGGACGTGCAGCGACCCGGTGTGCATGACCTCGATACTGAGTGAAGATGTGCTGGAAAAACTCGATCTCATCCTTCAATGATCATAATCACCCGGCACATACCCCTGCATGAAAGGCTCAGCGATCCTTCCCCGGCCAAGCCTCTGTCCGGTCTCCGTCCGAAGTGCAGAACTGAATTTCCCTGCCTGCAGAGAGCTTCCACACCTCCCGGAACAGCACGCGGGGATCATCTCCGGTACGGGCTGCATATGCCTTCAGGAACGTCATGCGCAGGCTGCGGCTGATATGCACCGGGATGCTCGTGTTGATCTGGACAAGATTCTTCACCCGGTTGGCACGCGAGATTGAGTGCCCCTGCTCGATACGGTCCGTATCGAGAAAATAAAACCGCGTATCATCTGCATCGATCTTGATGTTACATGCCTTGAGATCGGCATGATAGATGCTGAATGAGTGCAGGCTGCCCATCAGCTCACCAAAGACCTCTGCAATCTTCCTTTTCTCCCTGGCGGGTAAACCGGGATAGTCTTGCCAGAGAAAAACGTCAAGATCCGGGTGTCTGAGCATCCGGGTGATAAGCACGCTGGTTTTATCTTCGAACACCCCCACGGCAACGGGCTCTGCAACGCCTAACCGGTTGAAGTAGAGCGTGAGCAGACCTTTCCACGACCGCAGGGCATACGGTGAACACAAAGGCCTTGGGGCTTTATAGGTCTTTACGCAGTAGTCATCCACGCAGCTGAGCTGGGTCTTGTCCTGATATTTGAGGACATGTGTCCTGCTGTGGATATTCTTCCCATGTCTGTCAAGAATATCATCCAGATCGAGAGCATACCCGCTACGCACAAAGGCCCGGTAGCCGTTTCCAGGACGTTCCTGTGAAAAACTCCCCTGTCCCATTGACCTCCGCACCCGTTTCTTTACAAAGCGCAGCCGCAGGGCAAAAGCCTTGCGGCGGATTTCATGCGCGAGCTGTTCACAGTCGTACCCGCTCCCGAGCTTCTCTAATGACGCTATCAGCTCATGGTCTGCGGCATCATAGATGTGCTGCACCTGAGCGAACAGGGAGATGATATGCCCTGTTCCGATCTTCTTGCAGGGTTTTATTTCATAGGCATCGAGCAGACAAGGCCTGGCATGGCCGTCAAGGATGACATTACCCGCATGCATGTCGGTAAAGAAAAAATTGTTGCGTAAGAGCCGGACCGCCAGATCGAGCATGATGGCTGCCTGTTTTTTACGCCCGATCTCGAAAAGGGGTGTTGCAGGGACAACGGCCCGGGTAACCAGGGCGCTGGCGGCATGGAAGCGAACATGGTTGTGCACCTCGGGCACATAAATGCCCCTGGCCTTCAACTGTGTAAACATGCGCACCTCGTAGGATGTCCGGGGCCTGAGAAGATTCCGGAGTTTTTCCGGCACAGTTTTCGGGTCATAGATCTTGACGAAAAATTCAGGCACACCATCTTTGTCGAGCCGGTACACGCTCCTTACGGACCGCTCGTGAACAAGGACCCACGTGCGACCGGGATATTTTGATGCGAGATAGTCTCTGATATTTTTATGCGTCATAGTTCCTTATAAAAAAAGGTTCAGGGTATAAGGTTTAAGGTGCAAGGTTGAAGAACAAAGACGTTTTATTCCGCAATCCTTTTTGCCCAACAACCATCGCCTTATTTCTCCTACAACTTCTTCGTGTTTTAGTTCTTTGTTTTTACAAACTCGAAATATTCTCCCAGCGCTTTAATAATGCTCCACTACTCAAAATAAAAAAAACTCGCGACTGAAAGGCGCTCCTACACTTTGTGACTCAGGCCATCCCTGGCCTTCGCCCTTCGGGTGCGACTAAAGCGCGTCCAATTCGGCTGTCCTGCCGAATTGTGATTCGCTACATCCCTGTAGCTCACCCTCCGGGTGAAACTAAAGTTCGTCCAATTCGGCTGTCCTGCCGAATTGTGCCTTTGTTCCTCTGTGCCTGAGTTCTCGTGCTAACCTGATAAAGAATTTACCTTAAACCTTATACCTTACACCCTGCTTCTTCTATCTTTTCCTAATGCCTAACGCCTAGCGCCTAGCGCCTCGTTTCCATCAGCTTCCTGCACGCATCCATCACCTTATCCACGCCGAGGTCTCTCATACAGTCAACATCCGCGCACGTCCTATTGAGATAGCACGGGACGCATTTTTTCTTTTCGCACACCACAATGCTCTGATCGTTCTGGGGGCCTACATAGTCCGGATCTGTGGGACCGAACAGCGCGACCACGGGGACATCCGCGGCAGAGGCCAGGTGCATGACCCCGGAATCGATCCCCACAAACAGGGAGGCCTGGGCAAGCAGTGTATACAACTCGCGCAGGCCAAGCGAACCGGTCAGGTCGAGAGTCTCCACAGAGCGATCCCCCTGTGTTACATACTGCCGGATCAGTCTGTTGCACTCAAGGGTATCCCCGGCCCCCACGAGTACCGGGACCAGTCCGTATTCACCATGGAGCGAGACAATAAGTTCGGCAAATTTCTCCTCGTCCCATGCTTTCATAAGTCTTCTTCTGGACGCACCGGCTGAAATCACCACATATTTTTCAGGCAGTTCAGGAATCTCATGGGCATCTTTGACAACCAGCAGACCCACATAATCGTCTTTATCAGTTTTCACACCAAGCTTATGCAGCAGGCGTGCATTGTTGATCCAGCAGTTATGCCCGGCAACAGTCTCCTTGACATCCAGGGAGACATCCCATGGAAAGTGCACAAACCCGGCCTTGATGCCTGCCCGACTCACTGCCGTGATCAACATGGCCTCCTGGGAACGGGCAAGGGAGATAATCAGGTCATATCCGTTATTACGGATCTTTACGGCCAGGTTCAGCTTTGCAGCAAGGCCGTCTTCCCTGGTGAATATCTCATCGACAAAGGGAGAGTCGGCAAGCAGGCCCTTCAGGTAGGGTTTTATTACCGAGTGAATTTCCGCATCAGGCCAGGCCTCTTTCAGGGCCTTTAAGACAGGCAGGGAAAATACCAGATCCCCGATCTGGTTGAGGTGAATAACACATATCTTTTTTATCTCCATACCATACCGCTACAGGAAAAAGTTGTTGTCTTCAACCACCTCGAGTTCTTCAACGCTTGCGTCGGAGACAATAAAACGTTCCATCCACCAGTTGACATGATGGTAGAAGCACACGATGACATCACACTCTTTCTCTGCATTGAATTCCTGTATGGATCTTGCGAGCGTGGCGTGGGTCTCCTCGAATCTTTCCGGGTCGGTGTAGCCGTCACCCTCGCCGATTCTGCCTTTGGGAACCCCGCGATAGGCCGGACAGTGGAAGATCCCGGACGGCGCGAGCACGGTCCGGAAAAACTGCGCATGGCACACTTTCGGCTGTATTTTCAGTTCATGCACCTTCCGCTCCAGCATGGCGTGAAGGTTTACACTCTCTAAAATATTGACCGCTCCGCCAGAGAGCTCTTTTGCTTTTTCCAGGTTTTCCCGGATCCCGGCGATAATCCGGTTTTCCCTTTCCGGGTCCGGCTTGCTGAACAGCGATTCTTTGAGCGAGCCTTCCATGCGCAGCAGGCACGGTTTGAACGAGACATAGTCAAACCCGTACTCACAGGCCAGTTTCACTGCCTCGGGGATTTCGCCAACGTTCGAGCAGAGTTCATTGTTGTTCATAATGATCCCTTCCCAGACTATGACGTAGGAATACCCCAGGGATATCTTGGGGTTGAGCTCTTTGAGATCTCTCGCATCTTTCAGGATCTTCTGCAGCGTCACATTCTTGCCCGGCACATGGGATTTCCTGAAGGTCTCCTCACTGGCAGCATCCAGTGAGAGTCTGACCCAGTCGCCATTTTCAAGAAGATCTGCGACACTGGCGACCCGCTCAAGCTTAGAGCCGTTTGTCACGATCCCCACCTGCAGGCCCATGCCCTTGGTATAGCGGACAATCTCCTCGAAATCCGGATGCACGGTGGGTTCGCCGCCGCCTATGAGAATGACGGAAAGAAGCCCCCTCTTCCGGAGGGTGTCGATACTCTTCCTGATGTTGTCCAGATCAAGGGCCTCACCGGTATTGATGATGCCGGAATCAACGCAGTGCGGGCACCGGAAATTACACGCCGATGTCAGGTCCAGGTTTATGGAGACCGGGCTCAGAGGCGGGAGCGCCGAGGGTGCACCCGTACTCCTGCGCTGCCGCTCCCAGAGGATGTAGCGCTTGAGATTTTCTATGACGGATTTCTGCCTGAGTTTTGCGCTGAAATCATGTTCTCGCTGCTTGAGTTTTTCCATATACTCCCCCGTTAGACTATGGCCCGTGTGCCCGGGCGGATAGTAATAAATATCACCGGCATGTGAGGTCTCACGATCTTTTCAGCGCGGCAGCGCCGCATTGTATCAGATCGCGAAAATGGTGTTCCTTCCATACCAGCCTCTTAACGCATTGTATCTGAATCGTAAATCTCTTTGAGCATTTTCGATGTGGAAATAACATGTTTCTCCCCGATACAGGGGGGACGCTTTTCTTCTATTGCCTCAATAAAATCCCTTACCGAGAGCTCAAGGGGGTCGGTAATCACGGCTTTGTTTCCCTCGTGTGTGAAACTGATGGTGTAGGTGTCCATGTCTATGGTCCGCTCCACCATACGTGAGTCAAATCCAAAGGAAAATGTGCGGGGTTGCGTCTTCTCGGTCACCAGGGAGATGTGAGCCATGCATTTGCCGTGTGCCCACACATAGACAAAGGTGATCTGCATGGAGTCTCTTGCTGCGTCAATGCGCACATCTTCGATGGTACCATCGCCCAGGGAGGTGTAGAGCATGCTCAGGGCATGGGGAACAGAATCCGTGATCATTGCCTTGCCTGAACACATGGGAGACAGCCGCATAGCAAACGTTTTCACAGTGTCTTTGTCAATAGCGCCGCAGAGTTCTTCATAGAGCGGCAGGCAGAAGCCCCACTGGGAGTTCACGGCAATGGTTATTCTCCTCCGGCGTGCCCGCGTGAAGATCTTCCGAAGCATGCGGGGCAGGTTCGGGGTATCAGGGGAGACAACCGGCTTTTCGCAGAACACGTGGGACCCGGCTTCGATGCACTGCTCGATATAGTACTCATGGGTGAAGGTAGGTGATGCTATCACCACTGCATCCAGCTCTTCTTCGTTGATCATCCGGCAGAAATCGGTGTAGGGATGAGCCGCAATCCCGTATTTCATGAGATTGTCCGAGGCGACCTTAGAGGATTCTTTTGTTGTTCCCAGCACGGCAGAGACCTGTGCCCCTGCAGCGTGGAAGTACTTGCCGATGTATTCTCCAATCCCGTTGCTTGCTCTGCGAGCACCAATGATCCCGATATTCATGGGGCTTCCTTATCATATATTGCACTTTTGTCAAAATCAAAGCTGGCAGATTATGTGCCGGTGGATCTCACTTTTAAAAGCCCAAGGATTTACTCCGGGCACAAGAAAGTGATATGGATAAGAAGAGAGGCGCTGGGCATTAGGCGCTAGGCACTAGGGAAAAGATAAAAAGATAGGGTATAAGGTTTAAGGTATAAGGTTTAAGGTAAATTCTTTATCAGGTTAGCGCGAGAACTCAGGCACAGAGGCACAAAGAAGTTGCAGGAAAATAAGGATATGGTTGGGCAAAAGGGATTGCTGAATAATAAACGTTCCCCTCAACCTTGTACCTTAAACCTTATACCTTACACCCTGTTTTACATGAGGATTGTAAATAGATGAAGCGGCGGAAAAAACAAAGATCCTGTGTTGTAAGCATCATCATCGTGACCATGGGCGAGGATGAGTATCTTCGGGCCTGTCTTTCCTCGATTTGCGAGTACACCACCTGTGCCCATGAAATCATCCTGGTGAACAATTCTCCTAAGCCTCTGGACATGTCTGACAAAGACTGGATAAGAGTTATCGAAAACAGGAGAAATCTCGGTTTTGCCCGCGCCGTCAACAAGGGGATAGAAGCGGCCCGCGGCGAGATGATCCTTTTGTTCAATCCTGATGCACAGCTTGAATATGACGTCATATCGCCCCTGATCTCGTTTTTGCACGCCCATGAATCTGCGGGCATAGCAGGTGTCCAGCTCGTATTCCCGGACGGGGCATATCAGAACTCGATTGACATCATTCCGAACCTGCTCACCCAGTTCCTCAACAAATCACTGCTCAAAATCATGTTCCCGAGGACCTATCCCAGCAAACGCTCAAAATTCACCAGGCCCGTACGCGTCCCCTCGGTCATCGGTGCATGCATGATGATCAAACGCCAGGTCATCGAGACTACAGGTCTGCTCGACGAAGGCTTCTTTCTCTACCTTGAGGAAACGGATTTGTGCAAACGGACAACCGATGCAGGCTTTGAGATCTGGCATGTGCCCGACCTTAACGTGGTTCACCATCAGGGAGCCACGGCAAAAACCTTTGACATGGCCCGCAAGATCGAGTTTCTCCGGTCCATGTACCGGTTTTTCAAAAAACACAAGGGCCCGCAGCAGACTGCAGTGCTTTTCGGGTTGAATGTCTTCAAATCCATCATCGAAATGACAGGGAACCTTGTGCTTTCTTTTACAACAAAAGGCCAGGACCGGCTGAAGAAATCCGGCACCATCCTCCTGTGGCACTTCCTGGGCCGTCCCGTGAGCTGGGGGCTCGAAGATCTTACCCTTCGATATCAAACTACAAAGGCACACGGGTATACCTGGTTTGTTCCGCAGGGTGCAGCCCTGCCCCCTCAGGTCAAAAACCCGCGGGACTTCATGGAGAGATTCAGCGATACCATCCTGAACCGATCCAGGACAACCTTTGTCAAAACCGGGCCCCTGGAGGATCAGACCATCTTCCTCAAGCGCTACAACTTCAAGGGCTTTACTGATACGCTGAAGAACCTGTTCCGCAAAAGCAGGGCCAGACGGGCCTTTGAAGCCGCATTGCTCCTGGAAAATGCCGGCATCGAAACCCCGGAGGTGCTCTTTGCCTGCGAGAAAAGGATATGCGGAATTCTCCTGGAATCATACATCGCCACTGCGGGTGTCGATGCAACCGACCTGGTAGGGTATGTGCAGAATAACGGCTGCAGCAAAGAACTGATCAGAAGGCTTGCCCGCTTTGTCCGCCGGCTCCACGAGATGAATATCCTGCATGTGGACTTCAAGGGCGAGAATGTACTTGTGGGCGATGACTCCCTCTTCCTCATCGACCTGGACAGGCTTATACGGGTCTCGCATCTGGACCTCGAGAAGATTGCAAAGAACCTGAGCTACCTCAATGCCTCCTTTGCACGGGATATCCCCCGCGGGACGAGGATGCACTTCCTTGAGGAGTATCTCAATGGCAATACCTGGTTTGCGGGGAGAAAACAGGAGCTGACGAACAAGATCAGGGCTTACACTGAAAAGAGGCTTGCGACGCGCTATACACAATAGGCGGATTTCATCAAAACTCATAACCCGGACAAGCCGGAACTGAAAAAGTCTTCTCGCAAAAACGTAATCGTCAAATTCGCAATCTTTTCCCATCGCTTATTTTCATCACCGCAGAGGCGCAGAGTACGCAGAGAAAAAAATTCATATTTACCGGGAGATACCGGTAAATATGAGACTTCTGAGCAAATTGCAAAAGTCTATGATCGTCATTCCCGCGGCTTGTCCCCGAAGGGGGAAATCCATTATTATCAATAAGTTCTGGACCCCGCGTCCGCCGCGAAGGTGACATTTCATGTGAGTTTTGCAATTGCCTCTTCTGGTTATTTTTTTTCGAAATTCGCAATAGTTTAACCTTCTGCCGTTCTTGCAATTACTCGTGTACATTAAGGCACTTAATGTATGAAGCGTAATTTCATTTTCAAACAGTCTTCATTTTCAACTATGCATAACACGTCGTCTCCCGATTGGAGAAAAGTTATTCGAACTCTGCGTCCTCTGTGCCTCTGCGGTGATATCTTTTCTATTGGTTCATTTTTCTTGCCATTAGTGCAAGAATTTTACAATGAAGGGACTAATGAACCCACCCAGCAACAAAATGAATTTATTTGATCTTATTATATGGTTCATCTCGGATATAATTCGACGATCATCTCCGGCGATTCGCCGGCTCGCAATTAACTTGCGCAGCTGCGCTGCGCTCAGACAGAATTGCTCGTTTTTC
>CAYRCP010000058.1:0-9514 GCA_964422755.1 uncultured Bacteriovoracaceae bacterium
TCAGAGACGGCGACGGCAAGATCGTGCTTATCGACGAAGTCTCTCCTGACGTGCTGCGCGTATGCAGGGGCTACACCCCTGACGAGGCCGGGAACTGCAGCGTATACAAAGAGTGCATCACCACCTCGTGTGCAGGAGACAAGCGTACCATCAAGGCCAAGAATCAGCTCAAGGCCGCTGCCCTCGAAGAGATCTTTCTCTCCTGAGGAGAAAAACACCGACGCTCCCGTGGTCTGGCGAGAGCGTCGGTTGTAATGGGATACCCGTATAGACTGTAAGAACTGCCTTTTGGGGTTTGGAAAAAGGAGTTCTAAGGGTATAACCGATGGAAGATCGTAAAACGAAGTCATCGCTTCTGCTTTTTGTTTTTCTTTCCTGCGGACAAGTCTGGCTCTTATTCGGGGTATGGACGCTGTTCGATATTCCATTCTCCATGGACCCTGGGCAGCCTGGTGGACTCTTGTACCTTGCCGGTGCTGCAGCACCTCTGATCGCCGCGATTATTACCACCGGCATTTTCAGCGGAAAACAAGGTCTCCGGTCTTTATTCAACCGTTGTTTTACCTGGCGCTTTTCTCCTGTGTGGTATCTGGGCGCGGTGCTGATTCCGTTCGTTGTTACGGCAGTGAGTGCCCTGGCTGCAATCGGCTTCAATGATGCCGCAATGCCGGAAAAGTGGTTTTACCCTGCGTTTGGTGCCGGTTTTCTCGTTTTTTTCCTTATCTACGATGGCATAGGAGAAGAGACCGGCTGGAGAGGTTTCGCCTTACCGCAACTCCAGCATTACCTGGGATCACTGGGGGGTACTATCGTACTGGGGATTGTCTGGGCATTATGGCATCTGCCCCTGTTTCTTATGGAGGGTTCCTTTCAATACGGGCATTCGCTTCTGATCTATGTGTATCTGCTCACGTGCTGGTCGATTGTCATGGCACTGCTTGTAGCTGAGGCCCGGGGAAGCGTTCTGGTGGCAATCCTCTTCCATGAGTCTGCCAACTTCATTGCGTTTACCATACACGCTCCGCAAAGATACTATGGTCTTATACTGTGGGGAGTGGCTGCAGCAGTGGCATCCGTGTTCCTTCCGAGGCCGCTGGTCAGGCTGCCCCGGAAAGCTGAAACGCAAAAGATTGGAAGATCCCCCGGGGGGACGGGGCCTGAGGAGTAGTTCCTTTTGTTTGGCAGCCGTTATTAACAGGAAATAATAAAATAGTAGCATGTTTCCTGAAAAGGCGAATTAACATACAATCAAGAACCAAGTAACAATATCAAAAAATTAATAAAACAAACAATAATCAGATTCTTAAAAAACTTGACATGCCCCATCATCAGAATTATAATTGTTTCCTGAAAGGAAACTAATATGTGTGGTTTGAGTGTTGCCAGCATGCTTTTCTTCCGAGTTATACACACTGTTTTCCGTTGCATAATTGGTCCCCATGGCCTTGGGGTATTCTATCCTGGGAAAAACAATGATAGATAATGACAGCATTGGCTCCAAAATTCGCACGATCAGGAAAAACACGAAAACCACTCTGGACACACTGGCTGTAAGGACCGGCTTGACCAAGGGCTATTTATCAAAGATTGAACGCGGGCTGCAGAGCCCTCCGATAGCCACATTGAGCAAAATCGCCTCTGCCTTCAACGTCGATATAACTATTTTTTTTGAACGCAAAGATCGCGAGGTAAAATGCTCTATTGTGCGTAAGGACGAACGCAGATCCATTGCGCAGGAGGGCAACATATTTGGCTACCACTATGAAACCATCGCCCACAAAAAATACGATAAAATGATGAGTCCGTTTGTCATCACCCTGATACCGCATGCCGACGATCAAACCATCTTCCGCCATGAGGGACAGGAGATGATGTTTATTCTGAAGGGCGCCATGGAGTTCTGGTATGGCGACGAGCGGCAGATTCTCAACGAGGGTGACTGCGTTTATTTCGATTCCGAAATGCCACACCGCGGTCAATGTTTTGGCGATACCGAGAGCAAGGTCCTGGTTGTAATCTACTCGGCAAAACCAACCGGTGAAGATATACCGGATAGATAACATCCGGATGCTTGAATTTCAAGTTTCAGGCCTTACTTTAATCAATAAACTGGCCAGGCCAGTAAAAACATAAGGAGGAATGTATGGTATTGAAAAGATTTATAAGAGTAGTTGTTTGCCTTCTTCTCTCAATTATTTTTAGCTGGCAGATTGTTCCCGCAACATCTTCTGCTGCTGACAAGGTGATTCAATGGCGCATGCAGGTTCTTTGGGATCCGGGAACCCTGCCTTACGAGATCGAACAGCAGTTCGTTGAACGGGTAAAGGCCTTGACCGGTGGCCGTCTTGAGATCAAAATATTCCCTCCGGGTTCGCTTGTTCCGACCAACCAGATGCTCGATGCAGTTCAGGCCGGCATGTTCGATATGATGAAGCAGTATGAAGGATACTATATCGGCAAGATGCCCGAAGTAGCCTTTACGTCTTCTCTGCCCTGCGGGTTTACCGACACCTGGCAGTTTGAGACCTGGTTCTGGGAAAAGGGCGGCGTGGATATGCTTCGTGAATCCTATGCAAAATATAACGCCTACTATATCGGCCCCACTATCTACGGGCAGGAGCCGATCCATTCCAAGGTGCCGATTCGCTCCATCGATGATCTCAAGGGCAAAAAAGGCCGCTTTGTCGGCCTGGCAGGTCCTGTCATGACCAAGCTCGGTGCTGCGGTTACCCCGTTGCCTACTGCGGAAGTATATTCAGCACTTGAAAAGGGTGTCATCGATTTTGCCGACAGAGGCGGACTGGCTGCCAATTATGCCGCAGGTCTCCACGAAGTGGCAAAATATATCATCCTGCCCGGATTCCACCAGCCGGTTACCTCCACCTGCTATGTGGCCAACATGAATGCATGGAACAAGCTGCCTGATGATATCAAGGCCATTTTAGAATGTGCCGTCCGTGAATCATCCGCCGATCTGTTTCAGCTGCACATGACCAGGGGAATGGAAGCCCTCATTAAATTCAAGGAAAAGGGCTGTGAGGTCATCTATCTGCCGGATTCAGAGGTAAAGAAGGCACGACTGCAGGCCATTGAAGTCTGGGAAGATTACGGCAACAAGAGCGAACAGGCACGCAAGGTCCTTGATTCACAGAAAGCATGGATGAAAGAACTGGGGCTGCTCGATTAAACGCCCTGGCCGGTAAATTTTTTCAGCGCTGCATCACAGACTTTTACGGTGCAGGTCACCCAACAGGACCTGCACCGTAAAGAATCCGGTAACAAAGGAACAGCCTGTGGATCAAAAGATAGTCCCCATAAGTACGAATATACGGAGATAAACTATGACTGCATTGAAGGTTTTGTTGCATATTATCGACAAAACAAATGAATGGGTCGCCAGAATCGTTAGTTATGTCATCGTACTGATTGCGGTTGCCACCATTTATGAAGTGATTATGCGTTATTTCTTTAACGCACCGACAAAGTGGGTTTTTGAATTCAATTATCTGCTGCATGGTCCCTATTTTCTGCTGGTTGGCGCCTATGCCTATGCCGTGGGCCAGCACGTAAATGTAGATATTATCCATGCACGTTTCTCGCCCAGGAAACGCGCAATCGTTGATTGCTTAACCGCCCCAATATTCTTTTTCTTTATGTTTACCATGTTTTTTTATGGCGGCCGTTTTGCACTGAACTCCCTTGCTGTACATGAGACCCTGTCTTCAGCATGGGCTCCACCGATCTATCCGGTCAAATTATGTATACCGCTTGCTGCAGCATTGGTTATTCTGCAGGGCACAGCAAAATTCATTCGTGACTTTCATCATGCCCTGACCGGCAGGGAGATCACCTCATGAATATCGAAGTTACCGTATTGATAATGTTCTTTTCCCTTATCGGCCTGCTTCTCACCGGCCTTCCCCTGGCCTTTGTGCTTGGAGGCCTGGCCATGATCTTTGCATTTTTCCTCTGGGGCCCCAATTCCATGCTTTTAGTGGCGGTGCAGTCCTGGGGAGTAATGACATCATACTTCATGGTGGCGATACCTCTGTATGTTTTCATGGCTAATATTCTGGAACGATCCGGTATCGTGGAAGACCTGTTCAGTTTCATGCAGAAATGGTTCGGTCCTCTCCGCGGAGGCCTGGCTATCGGAACCATCGTGATCTGCACCCTCATGGCCGCCATGACCGGTATCGTCGGGGCCGCGGTTGCGAGCATGGGCATCCTTGCCCTGCCTGCCATGCTCAACCGGAAATATGATAAACGTATTGCCCTGGGCAGTATCTGTGCCGGCGGAACCCTGGGCATCCTCATACCGCCGAGCGTCATTACCGTTATATATGCAGTGACAGCCGGGGTCTCTATCGGCAAAATGTTCATCGGCGGTGTACTTCCCGGGCTGCTTCTCTCAGGACTTTTCATGTCCTACATCATCATCCGCTGCTGGCTGCAGCCTGAAATGGGTCCGGCCCCTACACAAGAAGAGCGGTCAATGTACAACCTGAGGGACAAGATCATCGCTATTAAAACCGTTATTCTTCCTTTTCTGCTCATTGCAGGAGTCCTCGGTTCTATCTATACCGGTATTGCAACCCCCACCGAAGCCGCGGGTGTGGGCTGCCTCGGTGCGATTATCTCCGCCTTGATCTACAGGCGTCTGACCTGGAAAATGCTGCGGGAATCCGTGTTCAATACCGCACTGGTCACCTGCATGATCCTGTGGATCACCATTGGAGCCCGCTGCTATATCTCGGTATTCTCCGCTATCGGCGGTGACGATATGATCAAGGACTTCGTACTCGGGCTCGAGGTAAACCGCTGGTATATTCTGATTGTCATGCAGATCATCCTGATCTTTCTGGGAATGTTCCTGGACGAGATCGGTATTATCCTGCTGTGTGTCCCGATATTCCTGCCCATTGTAACGTCAATGGGGTTCGATCCGGTCTGGTTCGGCATCCTGTTTCTGGTAAATGCGCAGATGAACTATATCACGCCGCCATTCGGCTACACGCTGTTTTACCTGAAAGGTGTCGCTCCACCTGGAGTGAACATGGGAGATATCTATCGCGGAGCTTTTCCTTTTGTTTTGCTGCAGGCCCTGGGATTGGCGCTGTGCATGCTCTTCCCGCAGATTGTTCTCTATCTGCCCAACCTGATGAAATAATGGAAAAGAGTGGGTGTTTGTCTGAATCAGAAAGTAACGATGGTAGAAAATGCAAAAAGAACGAAAGGAGAGGAGCACAATGTCAAAGACATCAAGGATTTCAGGATTTCACAAGCTCAGTGTTGCTGAACGATTAGACAGGGTAAAAGATTTTGCCGACCTTGCTGACACAGAAATTGCCTTATTCCAGGATCAGGCTCTTGATATGGCAACGGCTGACAGAATGATCGAAAATGTTATAGGTACATTCGAAATCCCTGTTGGAATCGTCACCAATATGATCATAAACGGCAAGGAGTATCTTATCCCGCTGGTGGTCGAAGAATCATCAGTCGTTGCCGGAGCATCGAATGCTGCGTCCATGGTCAGAGACAGCGGCGGATTTTTTACCAGCAATTCAGGCCCGTTCATGATCTCCCAGATACAGGCCGTGAATATGCCGGATCCATTTGGTGCAAAGATGAAAATATTGGAACACAAAGATGAGATCTTAAAAATCGCCAATGATCAGGACCCGATTCTGGTTGGTATCGGGGGTGGTGCCAAGGACCTGGAGGTGAAAGTTCTGGATACTGCAGCCGGCCCGATGGTTATCACCCATCTGATCGTAAACGTACGTGATGCCATGGGGGCCAATGCGGTCAATACCATGGCCGAGGCTGTTGCCCCGACGATTGAAAAAGTTACCGGCGGGCGGGTTTATCTGCGAATCCTGTCCAACCTGGCCGATCGCCGTTTGTGCCGGGCACGTGTTACCGTCAAAAAGGATGCTATCAAAGGCGGGCCGGATGTAGCTGACGGCATGATTCAGGCCTGGGCCTTTGCCGATGCAGACCCTTACCGGGCTGCCACCAATAATAAAGGCATCATGAACGCCATAACTCCGCTGGTGATTGCTACCGGTAATGACTTCAGAGCCATCGAATCCGGTGCACATGCTTATGCGGCTCGAACAGGAAGATACCGGTCAATGAGCCATTGGGAAAAGGATGCCTCAGGTGACCTGGTGGGCACTCTCGAAATGCCCATGGCTGTAGGCCTGGTAGGAGGAGCAACCGCTCTGCATCCCCTTGCAAAATTGGCAGTAAAAATTCTGGGAGTGAAAACCGCCACTGAACTCGGCGAGATCATTGTTGCCCTGGGATTGTGCCAGAACATCGCAGCCCTGCGTGCTCTGGCAGCAGAGGGAATCCAGCGCGGCCATATGTCGCTTCATGCCAAAAACATCGCAGTGATGGCCGGCGCTACCGGCGATCTGATCGATGAAATTGCAAAACGACTGGTGAAAGAAGGCAAGGTTCGTATCGACCGGGCTGAAGAGATCATCAAGGAACTCAAAAAGTAAGGCTTATTACAGGGAGTGCCGGATACAACGGGAAATATTTCAGCCCTTTCCATTATTCCGGTACTCCCTGTCGAAAGTTAAAGGAGTGTCAGAAAAATGAAGAAACACAAGGATACCGTAATTGTCGCCAACTCCAGTGGTTTCTGGGGTGATGAACAGGCTGCAATTGAGCGCCAGGTGAAAGGCGGCCCGATTGATTACCTTACTATGGACTACCTGGCTGAGATCACCATGATCATCCTGGCACGTCAGAAGGCGAAAAATCCGGAAGCCGGATATGCCCGCGATTTTGTCGCAGCCATGTCCAATATGCTCTCCTACATTGCCGAGCACGACATCTCCGTAGTGGTGAATGCCGGAGGTATCAATCCGGTGGGCTGTGCCGCAGCGCTTAAGGCCGTAATGGCTGAACAGGGAATCCATCTGCCCGTAGCCATTGTTGATGGTGATGACCTGATGCCGAATTTGCACGAACTGCAGCAGTCAGGGTGCGAATTTACGCATCAGGACACAGGCCAGCCTCTGGGCGACATGATTGACAAGGTGATCTCTGCCAATGCGTATATCGGTGCACGACCGATTGTGGCCGCCCTGGAAAAAGGGGCCCGGGTTGTGATAACCGGACGCACCTACGATGCCGCAATGGTGGTAGCCCCGTTCGTCTATGAATTCGGCTGGGATTTTGAGGATTACGACCGTCTTGCGTCCGCCCTTCTTGCCGGCCATCTGATCGAATGCGGCAGCCAATCCACTGGAGGCAATTACAGCCTCTGGCAGGAGGTGCCATCCTACCATAATATGGGCTACCCCCTGGTTGAAATGCATTCCGACGGTTCCTTTGTGCTTACCAAACATCCCGGCACCGGCGGCCTGGTAAACACCCGTACCGCCAAAGAGCAGATCATCTATGAAATCAGCAACCCTCAGGCCTATATTTGCCCGGATGTAGTGGCGGATTTCACCTCGTTTGCCCTTAAGGACGCCGGCAAAGACAGGGTTGCGGTAACGGGAGTAAAAGGGCAGAAACCAACGCCATACCTGAAGGTTTCAACCACCTATGATGTCGGGTATAAGACTATTGCCCAACTGGTAGTAAGCGGCCCGGATGCGGTGGCAAAGGGACGCGCATTCGCCGGGATGTTCTGGGATCGTGTGCAGGGAGAATTCATTGAGAAACGCACGGATTTCGTGGGGTATAATTCCTGCTGGGGGGAATCTGCAGCTCCGCCGGTAGAACCCAACGAAATCATCCTTCGCTTTGCAGCAAGGTCACAGGACAAGGCCCCGCTTAAGCTCATGAGCCGGGAGATCGCCGGATTGATTCTGGCAGGCCCTCCCGGAGTCACCGTTATGGGCGGTCGACCTTCAATAGCCCCGGCTTACGGATTCTGGCCGGCCCTGATTCCCAAAGACCGCGTGAAGGCCCGCATGGTCCTCGATGATATCGAGGAATTCTTTCCCTGTGATATGGGCCCGACAGGCGAACCTCAGATAAGGCCCGAAGGGGATGAACCGCAGAGCACAGCCTCACCGGAACGCATCAAGGTTCCTCTGAGAAGGATCGCGCATGCCCGTTCGGGTGACAAGGGCGACAGCTGCAATATCGGCGTTGCAGCCCTGAAGCCGGAATTCTACCCGGAAATCGTTCGTGAGCTTACCCCGGAAAAGGTGGCGTCTTTTTATAGATCAAATGTGAAAGGGCCGGTGAAACGTTACCGTCTGGATAACATCCATGCCCTGAATTTCATGCTTGAAGGAGCGCTCGACGGGGGAGGGACCGTCTCGCTGCTGGTGGACAACCAGGGTAAAACCCTTTCTCAGGGACTGCTCACGATGGAGATCGAAGTCAGCAAAGAGCTGCTTGAAACAACATAGCCCAAACCTTTTTTAAAGATATATCTCCAATGAATCTCCTCACGGCGTTCACACCTTGCCGGGAGGAGATTCATATTCCTGCTCCTGCTGATTCAGCCTGTCTTCATCGTTTTTCATGCCAGCGTAAAAGTGTATCCGTTTTGGCCTTCAGGCTTCGCATAAGCTGCGCCCTGGCAAGACGCCCGACAATTTCAGCCCCGGAATAAAGGTGCTGCGAAGCTTTATGAGGCCTATCTTTTCAACAGGGCAGTGATTGCGCTGACCGGAAAGAATATGCTGAGCCAGAAGAGAATCCCGTCGTGAGAACCGCTGAGAAAGAGAGTGAGGGTAAGCAGTCCGAGCACAAAAGCAACAAGGGTAAAGATAAGTTCGTGAATGCCTGCCGGCTTGACTGAAGGGTGTGCATGGTATGCATTGTAGCGGAATGTGTGGTTCGCTGAGGTGAAATCCGGGGTAAGATCCCGGCGGATGAAATTTGCATGTCCTGGCCTTTGATAGAATGAATTCCATTTTTTCATTGTTCATTCCTCCTCGCAAGCGATATGATTGTGATCGGCAGTAACAGGAAATTCCTTAAAAAAGGGAAAAACAGGGATGTTTTGATCAGACAGTTCCGCCACGGCGGACGCGCGCGGAGAGCATCATGAATATACAGATTTGTCCCGGCACGGATGAACACATTGAGGGGTGCATTGAATCCATTAAACATTCTGTCCTGTGGGATGAGTATTTTCAATATCTCACGCAGCTTGAAGAAATGTTTAAAGACGGAGTCAGCAAAGGGCAGATCCACGTTGCCTTGAATACAAGAGGCAGGTGCATCGGCTATATCTGGGTCGTAAAAGACGGCGCCTTTTCCCATTATCCCTATCTGCGGAGTTTTGCCGTTCAAAGGGGGTACCGCAGCAAGGGGATAGGTACAGCGCTTCTGCAGTATTTTGAACAACTCAGCCCATCACAGAGATTTTTCCTCCTGGTGAGCGAACTGAATACCACTGCGATGAGATTTTACGAGAGAAACGGATATATTGCTGTGGGAAAAGTCCCAGACTTGTTCAGACCAGGTATCTGCGAGATCATCCTGACGAAACACCTGGGGTTAAAAAAAGAAGGGCATCCCTTAC
>CAYRCP010000059.1:0-9498 GCA_964422755.1 uncultured Bacteriovoracaceae bacterium
CACAGACTGCATGTAGTAGTATATATAAACAGGGGAGTTCGAGATCTAAGGTACAAAGATATATACGAGATCCGGGTTCGAGACCTTAGGCACAAAGGCACAGAGGTACAAAGGGCCTAAGGGCCAAAGTGAAGGAGCGCCTTTCAGTCGCGAGCATTTTATCAATTCGCAATTCGAAATGTTTTCCTGATACCCATCATGGTATTCAAACCCCGGGTAACGTTGCCGGGGCAGTTGTGAAACAGCAGGTGTCCGATAAAGTTATCGGGCACCTTTTTTGTTCAAGCCGATGATTTCAAGGCACAAAGTGTAGAGGGGTCTTTCAGTCGCGATCGGTCTTATAATCACGGAAGGGCGATAACCTGGGCAGACCCGGCTTTCAGCTTCGGCAAGGCACAAAGTAACAAAGGCACAGAGGCACAGAGTGAAGGAGCGCCTTCCAGGCGCGGCATTTTATCCTTAACCTTGTACCCTAAACCTTATATCTTGCACCTCGATTTTCTATGTTTTCCTGATGCCCCGCCTGTCCGGCATCGTGTTGCGCGTCTTGTCCTGCGTCTTGTCGGGCTTAGTTGCAAACGAAGCCTGACGTGTCCTGTGTAGTTGAATAACGAAGCCTGAAGCTGGAAGCTAAGACGGGTGCCCAGTGCCTATTTTTTATTGCGTCGTGGTCTCTGATTGAGCAGAAAATGGTTTCTGAAGGCTGGTACAATGCGCCTGTCGGTGTATGCTTACAACCTTTTCAGGTATGCTCTTATATAAGCATAAATAGTTGTGTGTAATAATACAGTCTATCTAAAGATCAGCGGCCAGTGAGACGACCAGGGGCTGCTGCAGGAGAAAGAAAATCATTTCACGCATGATACGAGTGGGTGCGGTATGGGCATAAACCCTAGCTATTCAGAACTTCAGGAGAAAGTGACGGAGCTTGAAAAGCAAAACAAAGAACTCCGGCGCATAAACACGTCTCTGGGGGAAAAGGATCAGATGTTCAAAGCCCTCCTGAGTACGTCGGAAGAAATCTTTACGGTGGTAGACAGAGAAGGAAAGATTCTCTTCATAACTGAGAACACAGCCCGGCGCCTGGACAGTTCACCTGATGAGCTCATCGGCACATGTGTCTGGGATTTCTTTTCTCGGGATATCGCAGAGTTGAGAAAATCGTATTCTTCTCAGGTCCTGCGTATGGGAAGACCAATACGCTTTGAGGATCAGCGCAATGGCATGTACTATGATAATATGTTCTACCCCATCATCGATGCAGACGGGAATGCCTACAGAACCCTGATTATTGCGCGTGATATTACCGAGCGCTACAACATGGAGAATGCCCTCAGGGAAAGTGAAACATTGCTCAGGGCCACGATTGAATCGACAGCCGATGGTATTCTGGTGGTTGACCGGACAGGAACGATCACCCATGCCAATGATCTTTTTGCACAGATGTGGCGTATTCCCCGGGACATCATGGAGACCAATGATAATACCCTGCTGCTGGAATATGTGGCAGATCAGTTTCTTGACCCGCAGGCCTTTCTCTCGGAAGTGAGACATGTCTATGATACGGCAACCGCATATTTCGATACCCGCAGGTTCAAGGATGGAAGGGTATATGAGCAATTTTCATCGCCGCTGATCATTGACGGCAAGGTGGCCGGCCGGGTCTGGAGCTTCAGGGATATCACCGCACGCAAACAGACCGAACAGAAACTGCGCGAGAGTGAAGAGATCTACCGCACGATATTTGAAAATACCGGCGCGGCAACGCTGATCATCGAAGATAATGACATCATTTCGCTGGTGAATGCCAAGTTTGAAAAGCTTTCGGGCTGCACGCGCCAAGAAATCGAGGGCCGCAAGAAATGGTTGGACTTCACGGCCGAGCGGGATACCGAGCGGATCAAACTGCATAAGAACCTGCGGAAGATTTCCCCGGAGTCAGCCCCAAAAAATTATGAATTCTGTTTTGTTGATACACATGGCAGAGAGCGGGATATATTCCTGACCACCGCCATAATTCCCGGAACGACTCGGTATGTCTCATCGCTTCTGGACATTACGGAGAAAAAAAGATTGGAATCCCAGTTTTTGCAGAGACAGAAACTGGAAGCCATCGGTACCCTGGCAGGAGGGATTGCACACGACTTCAACAATATCCTGGCCGCTATTATCGGGTATACGGACCTCACGCTGATGTCCCTGTCCCCGGAAGCCCGGGGCTGGCGGAACCTGCAGGAGGTTCTCAAGGCAGGGAAACGTGCAAAGGAGCTGGTGCAGCAGATCCTGATGTTCAGCCGGCAGGCCGAACCTGTCCGCAAACCGGTGCTGGTGCAGGAGATCGTTGCCGAAGCACTCAAACTCCTGCGGGCCTCGATACCGTCTACGATCAACATCGTTGAAGATATTGACGACCAATTGGGGACTGTTCTGGCAGATCCGACCCAGATCCATCAGTTGATTGTGAATTTGTGCACCAATGCCTTTCATGCGATGGAACAAAACGGGGGAACCCTGGAGATCGCCGTGTCAAAAACCCGGCTGGACCGGGAGATTGTGCAGGCTTATCCGCAACTCGCCGTGGGTCCGTACATACAACTGAGAGTTCGCGATACCGGCTGCGGCATGGACAATGCCACGATCAAACGGATCTTCGACCCATTTTTCACGACCAGAGAGATTGGCGAAGGTACCGGCCTGGGGCTGGCCACCGTTCATGGGATTGTGACATCTCTGGGTGGGGTTGTTCTGGTGAAAAGTGAACCGCACAAAGGGGCAACGTTTGATGTATATCTTCCCATGCTGGAGAATCGGGACGCGGAAGATACCGGATCAGGGGATGAAAGGTTGCCTCGCGGTCAGGGGGAACACATCCTGCTGCTCGATGATGAAGAAGCCCTTGTTGATTATCAGAAACAGTTTCTGGAGGTTCTGGGATACCACATTACGGCGCACACGTGCAGTGTAGAGGCATTCGAGGCATTCAAGTGTGACCCTGAAAGCTTTGACCTGGTCTTTACCGACATGACCATGCCAAAGATGACCGGCCTTGAAATGGCAGAAAAGATCTTTCAGATCAGACCTGATATGCCTGTCATTATGTGCAGCGGCTACAACCAGCGGTTATCGCAAAACATAGCCAGAGAGATCGGTATCCGGGAGTATATCATGAAGCCGGTTGCCAATTCCCAGGTAGCCGAAATTATACATAAAGTGCTGAGGTACAAAGTAACAAAGTGACAGAGGCACAAAGGCACAAAGGGAAGGAGCGCCTTTGAGGCGCGATCGTTTTTATTATCAAGGAAGTTCGAGAACCTGGGCAGAGCTGGCTTTCAGCTTCGGCAAGGCACAAAGTGACAAAGGCACAGAGGCACAGAGTGAAGGAGCGCCTTTGAGGCGCGGCATTTTATCCTTAACCTTAAACCTTACACCTTCTTTTGACTCCTCAATTCGAAATCCGAAATCCGAAATTCGAAATCGAAAATTATCCCTCTTTTCCTGGCGCCCAGCGCCCAGCGCCTAGCGCCTCTTTTTACCCTACAGCAGGGCGAGCTCTTCGATGATACGCGCAATATGGCACGCACCTGCCACAAAATCATCGATGCGGATATGTTCATCAGGGGCATGCATGCGGTTGTCCCAGTACCCGATACCTGCGGTCACCACCGGAACCTGGAGCGTATTGGCGACTGCATAGGCCGGGCTGCTTCCCCCTGAGAGCGGGGACAGAACGGCCGGCTTCTTGTAGACCTGCTCGCCCGTCCGGGCGGTCAGTCCGACCAGGGGATCATGCGGATCGGTCTTGCACGGCCACATGGCACCATGACAATGGATATGCACATCGGCAAAGCCCTGTTTGTCGAGATGGGCGCGCAGCCCGGCCAGGATATCGTCGGGGTCCTGGTCCGGCACGAGGCGAAAATCCAGCTTGGCCACTGCGCGGTGAGGGATCACGGTCTTATCACCAGGCCCCTGGTAACCCGCGGTGATTCCCTGAATAGTGCAGGTCGGCTCAAACACGGCCCGGAGGAGATCGCGGCCTTTGCCTCTACGCACAAATTCTGCGGGCCCGTAGGTCGACCTCAACTGGTCTTCGTCGACCGGCATGGCATCGAGCAGCTCGAGGTCGAGCGCGGAGGGCTCTCTGACACGGGTATTGAAGCCGGGGATAGTGATCATCTCGTCAGGCCCTTTCAGTGTCTGCAATGCCCATACCATCCGCCACGCGGCATTTGGCAGCAGGTGAGCCTTGCCTGAATGTGCTTCTGTCTTCATGGTTTCCACCGACAGTTCAACGGCCAGGATGCCGCGGTATCCCAGAGAGACGATCGGCCGGCCCTGGGCATTTATCCCGCCTGCCTCCCAGAGTGCCCCGCTGCAGCCGAGTATCGAGGCATGCTCGCGGACAAAAGGGGCCAGGTGCGGGCTGCCGATCTCTTCTTCTCCCTCCACCAGCCATACGATGGAACATGGCAGGGAACCTCCATGGCAAGCGCGTACGGCATCGATAGCTGCCAGACGGGCCACGAGCTCCCCCTTGTCATCAGCCGTACCCCGGCCATACAGCCTGCCGTCTCTCACAGCCGGCTCGAACGGCGGCGATGTCCATGCCTCGAGCGGTTCGGGCGGCTGGACATCATAATGGTTGTACAACAGCAGGGTTCGCTCCTCCCGCCCTGCAATATGTCCGACAATGACAGGGCTGCCGGGCGTTGTATACTGTCTGGCAGAACATCCATGTTCCTGCAGGGCCTCACATACCAGTCCGGCGCATTCCGTCACTCCCTCCTTCGTGGCCGAGACACTCGGCTGCGCGCACAGGTGGATGATTTTTGCCAGATACTTCTCGATATGCTGACGAATAAACGATTCAATCCTCTCGGGTGAACTATCCATAACAAAAATGTCTCCTCCCCATACCTTTTTCGTGACATGGGATTATACGCCTCAGGCAAGGATGCATCTACAGGCAATTCTGCGAGAGCTCCGCTGTCCCACCCTGCAGCAATGTATGCCCTCTCGCTTATGAGTGAAATTCTTGTGCCCATCCGTATACCGGCAGGAGTGCAGGCATATGGTGCCACACCGGGAGATCCTGCTTTCAGGATCGAAAAGTGATCAGCGCTCGCCCAGCTGATATCTGCGGTTGAGCATGTCCAGCTCCTTCATGAGCCTGGCCGCATCCTCCTGCAGCTTTTGATTGCCGGAGTTCTTCATATTGATGAGCGAGAGGCTGTGAACAGTGAAACACCATTCTCTCTCCATGGCCTTTGCCTCGACAATCAGGTGCTGCCCATGATCTTCAACCGGTTTGTTGAGCAGGTCATGGAAAATGACCCGGTATGTGTCCTGCACCTCCGCGGCACAACCCAGCCTGTGTCTGAAGCTGAATCGCAGGCAGGAACCGCCGGTATTCTGTATTCGAATGAAGTCTTTGTTCAGCCCTTCAATACACTCGGTCAGCCTCTGCAAATCCTCGGATGTAATGGTTTCCATTGGGGCCCTCCTCCTGGTGCAATTTCTTGAGACCGGACAATTCGAATGGGCTTGGAACAGTAGACAGCTTTGCCGCGATGGTGTGCACAGGCAACAGTCTTTCCCTGTTCCCCCGAAGCTGCGGATCGCGCCGGCCCAGGATATAGTTATTATGTACAACCTATTTAACACTCTATTTTACCACAAATAGCAATTGTAAATTACCCAGTACGCGCAATAATTTCACGAGAGATGTTCCCGGTGAGTGCACAAAACCGTGTGCGTTCCCTTTTCTCAAGGTGCATCAGAGATCGATATCTGTTTTCGAGCAGGCATGCACAGCGGATGCGGCATTTGACGGAGAAGGTTATTTTATGTGTCTCACGAAAAATGATACAGCCATGCCCGGATTCCGGCTCCTTTACGGCTGCTGAGCATGGGAGATGCCTGTGTTTTATGTTCCATGCTGCAATTGACTTATTGTGTGTGTCTCTTATTTAATAACTGCTGAATAACGAGGAAAGGAGCGTGGCATGGAAATGCCATGCAGATACAGGAATACCACACGCCTTTGCCGGATGTTTGATCAGTCCCTGGTGCTGATCTTGCTGTTGTGCCTGCTGCCTGATCACGGTGAAAGCGCGGCCCTCGAGGTCCCTGAGCAGGATCTTCTTCGTGCAGAGGAACAAGCCGTCGAATTCAATCCGCGTATAGGAACATTCTATTATGTTATCGAATGGGGAGTTTCCAGGGCTGCCGATGCAAGAGTGAGTGTTAAACGGGAGGGTGACTACTACCGGATGGTTGCCGACCAGGCAACCACGCCGTTTATCGATCGGATTTACCGCATCAGATACAGCGGAGAAACCCTTATTGAAGCTGACGACCTCCTTGTGAAAAAGACACTCATCAAGGGGGAAATCGGCAAACGCACTCGCGTCGAAGAGATAAATTATGGGGAGGAAGGCCAGGTTGAATCTGTGGTCACCAAGACCAAACCCAGGTCCCCTCCCAAAAGAGAAGTTTACGAAATCAAATCGGAAACATTTGCCATCGATGTCTTTGCCGCTGTTTTTATGGCACGCAGTTTTCATTGGAAGCAAGGCGAGTCCCAGCAGATTGAGATATTCACGGGGGATAAGCACTACCTGATCACGCTGGATTGTCTTGGGCAAAGTATATTTGAGCAGGGGGATATCAGGACACCGGCCTGGGTCATTCGCCCCGGCTCGCAAAATCTCGACGATCCCGGAGCCGCAACAACCTACAGCAAAACCAGGATCTATCTCTCGGCTGACGAATCCCGGGATCTGTTAAAGATCAAAACAAGTCTCGGCTTCGGGACGATAAAAATGACACTCGTGGAGTATCATAACCGGTGAGCTGTTTCATTCGTGGAGTGCACTCATCCCAGGTGGTTTTCTCGTAATGATGATCACTCATCCGGTACTTTCCCAAAGATGGCCTCGAACCTGACGAATATGCCCGGAATCGTATCAAAGTCTTTTTCTTTTGAGAATGAAACCTGGGGCGCTATTTCAACAAACAGCCAATCTCTCCAGATCTTCTGGCGGTAACGGACCCGCAGGGCGATCTCTGTGAGCTGATGAGCCGGCCTGGTCTCGAAACTGTTGGTCCATTCATAGACCAGTGCACGCCTGAACGAGAGCGGGTGATACACAAAGAAATTAATGTTGTAAAAATATCCGTTTTTACCCTCAAACCATGACCCCTGGATATTATTCCGAAACAGGCATTTCTTAAAGACAGCCCGTTCAAAATCAAGGCTTGTTTTCGACTCCCACCCTTCATCCGTATACCATCGTATGGTTTCGATGAAGCGGATGTCCCATAATTTATACTTGAAGAGCTGCCGGTAACGGGGCCCCGCATAGACTACCGGAGAAGCGCTGCGGAGCCTGAGACCGACATGTACGTTCAGATTTCGTTTAGGCGTGGATAAAAAAGAATACCACAGAGACAGGGATATGTTCTGTTCATCCCTGTTTTCAAAGTCCTGGCGGATATCATCCTGGGGAGTGTTATCCAGATCCAGTTCGTTTTCTCCATTGCCTGAAATAATCAGCTTCAGTCGCTCGTTTGTACGCGGGAGTATGAGTTTAAGCCTGAACTGCGTATTATATTCGATAGATTCATCTTTCTCCTTGGATATGGCGCTTATGAGCCTGAGGGTTGACTTGTTTTCCTCCTGGACTACCCGTTCGTTGTCAAAAAAGGAGTCCAGCCAGGCAGCGGAGGAAGCCACTTTGGCGGAGACTTTTTCATGTGCGGAATCAACTCTTCCCTGTTTTTGTTCCGGGGACGGTTCCGTCGAAGAATCAGGCTCGGAGGAGGCCCAGGCAATGGATATTGCCGTGGAGACACCCGGGAGATTTTCCCCACCCGGCAAAAAGCACACAAGGGGGATAAGCCAGAGAAGTAGTGGCCGTGATCGTTTAAAGAAGACAACGAAAGCGGATGGTTTTCTTTTCTTTATCTTCCGTTCCACTCCGTGCAACACCATCTTTTAGAAATGTGTCCGCGTTGGGTAAAGTCAAGTCTCAACGCATAAGCAAAGGCACAGAGGCACAAAGTTTTTTACGAGATTCGGGTTTGAAATGTTAGGGCCAGAGGGCCAAAGATACAAAGGCACAGAGGAACAAAGGCACAAAGGCACAAAGTGAAGGAGCGCCTTTCAGGCGCGAGCATTTTATCCTTAACCTTGTACCTTAAACCTTATACCTTGCACCTTCTTTTAAATCCTCAATTCGAAATCCGAAATTTATCACTCTTTTCCCAGTGCCTAAAGCCTGACGCCTAACGCCTAGTGCCTCTTTTTTTTGTATTGACATCTACGTTGATAACCTTATTTTTACATGCTCATATTTTTTATCAATGCGTTTTCGTGACTTCCTTTATAATCATGGACTTTTAATTTTTCAGTGCAGCGGATCAATGAAGAACTCTCTTGAATCCGTATGCGCTGTTGAAGAAAAGGAAAAAGGAGAAGAAAGATGAATCAAAGAATACACAAAAGCATAGAGATCAAGGCGCCGGTGGAGAAGGTTTTTGCGTACATGGAAGATCCCCATAATGAGCCTGACTGGGCAGAGAGTTTGATAGATGTCAAAAACATCTGCGGCTCCGGAGCAGGGACTCATTATGAGTGTTCCTGGAAAATGGGCGGTGTTCAATTACATGGAGAGACAACACGCACAGAAGATATCCCGAACAAACGCATAGTAGATGAAACTCGGGGTGAGGGTATAAATACCTGGACATATACCTTTGAGCCGCATGAAAATTCCACAACCGTGGATCTGGACGTCGTGTATACCATTCCTGAACAGGTGCGTCGCAAACTGTGGAAAACAGCCAGGCAGCTCATTTTTGAGCAGGGAGAAGAGGTTGTATACAGGAATAACATTCCGATAATGGCGAAGCTGGTGGATACATTTATTTGCAAGCGAACCGAGCAGGAAATTGAACAGGATATGCAAAATGTCAAAGACAGATTGGAAATCTAAAAAATTCCCTTTTCTCAGTCGTTAACCCGATCAATTCACCCTTTGCCATTCACTTTTTATCTTATTTTTTTGCATAATTACCCCATCTGACATTCCAGGAGAATACGAAAAGCCGAGAGATTGCAACGCGTAAGCTCCTAACCCCGACCAAGCCTTAAACCAAAAATCCTCTCGCAAAGACGCATTCGTCAAATTCGCAATCTTTTCCCAGCGCTTATTTTCATATGAACCTTCACCGCAGAGGCGCAGAGTACGCAGAGAAAATCAATTTATATTTACCGGGAGATACCGGTAAATATAAGACTTCTTCTTATGTTTTTCGAGATTCGCAATAGTTTAATCTTCTGCCTTTCTTGCAATTATTTGTGTGCATTAAGGCACATTTGTATGACAAGTGATTTTTTCTTCAATCAGTCTCCGCCTTTGGCTTCGCCGGACACGTCGTCGTCTCCCGATTGGAGAAAAGCTAATAAACTCTGCGTCCTTAGCGCCTTCTGCG
>CAYRCP010000060.1:0-9386 GCA_964422755.1 uncultured Bacteriovoracaceae bacterium
TTATTCACCCCCTCTTTTACCGTTGCATAGACCTTTTCCCACATTCTGGGCACGCTGCACATATACATGGGACGAGATTCTTTCAAAAATTCCAGGATCTTCTTCGTGTCGTGGCAGTAGTGATTCTCTCCGCTCCTAAGGAAGATAAAATAGGTCCAGGCCCTCTCAAACACATGGGAGAGCGGCAGAAACGCAAGATTGACATCATCTTCGCCCAGGGCAAGGTGCCCCTCCGGATCGAACATCATGGCCAGGATATTTCTGTGGCTGAGCATCACCCCTTTGGGATCGCCGGTGGTACCCGATGTGTAAATGAGGGTGGCAAGGTCCTCTGCCTCGAGCCTCTTCAGCCGCTTATTCAGTTCTTCTTCCTGAGCGGATGCACGCCCCATTGCCAGAAAATCGGAGAAGTACATGATATCTTCACTCTTTTGAATGGACACGTTTTTGTCGAACACGATAATTTTTTCCAGTACGTTGGAGGTGGTAAGGATGGCAAATGCTTTGTCGTACTGATCCTGGTTTTCCACAAACAGTATTCTGATCTGCGCATCATTTATGATGTAGTTCGCCTCCTGCTGTGAGTCGGTTGCATAAATGGGGACGGACACAGCGCGGATGTTCAGCGCGGCGAGATCAGCGATAGACCATTCCACCCGGTTGTTGGAGAAGATGCCCACCATATCGGTTTCTGTCACGCCCAGGGCAAGCAGGCCTTTGGCAGCAGCGTCGATCTGTTCACCGAAGTCGGCCCAGGTATAGGAAATCCAGGCCCCATAGGGTTTGTGCCTCACGGCAATCTTGGCGTCTTTCCACCTGTCCACTCGCTTCCTCACCATAAGCGCCAGATGTTTTTCCGTCTGCAGAAAATCTTCAAACTCTGTTTTGAATTTGTTCTCTGTTGTTTTCACCTGTCCCTCCTGGAAGATAGATATAAACCAATATCTTATACTATATAATAACTATATTGATCAGATCGGCAACAAGAATCGGCAATGCGGTCTCAGGAGGATGACAACTACACAGGTGGATAGGTGCCCTGAAGAAATGCAATGCCCTCGGGGGAGAATCAGTCAGTATCTTTCTGGCTTATAACCAAATAGTTAGGTTCCACGTTAAGTGGAAAAATCCCTGCAGGTTATTTTCCCGGCAGATTTATTATGAGACATGGGAATTCGCTGCTTGTTCCCGCTCTGCTTGTCGGTATCATCCATAACCTCTTGCCACAGGTAATCCCCCACATGGTCACTGCAGATCGTTGATCTCCTGCTCTATACGTTTTTGAAGATACCCAAAGAACGGGTTGTAGCGGAGGCGCATGAGTTTGCTCAAGGGGGCCCTCAAAAGGCCTGTCTCTCCTCGCGGTTGAATTCTACCCAGTGACAGCCCTTGGTATGTGCTGTGTGCATCGGGGAGGGCACCATAGACAGGATCGTCGGAGGGGAACGGAACCGCCACATGCGACAGGGAATAAACGCCGGGCGGCCATGCTGCCTGAAGGGGCCTGGAATCTGTGAGAATCGTATACGGGCCTTTTGTCAGTTCAGTGACGAAATTGGCATCCGGGGAGACATTTGTGATGAGAGTGAGCCGATAGGGCAGATCGGAGCGGGCCATAAGGTTCTTAAGCATGGCGTCGTTCGCCTCGGAAAGAAAGGGAGTGAGCTTGTCAAAGCGGTTTACGTCGAACACAACAAGTTCGCTGCCGGTGTTTTCAAGCTTTTCGTAGAGATGGTTGATGGTGGCAGATGTCTTGACCGTATCGTCGACCCACGAAAGGAAGGTGATCACGGGCGGAAAATCACTGAAGTGACCGTGTTTACGCATGTCATCAATCTGCCGCTGCAGAACCATCGTGATTTCATATGCCTGCTGCACGGCATTCTTGGGGAAAGAGTTGTATTTGAATGGGTCGTATTCGGGTTCGATGGAGAGCCACTTGAATTGTGCAAAGTATGGCAGAAAGCTTAAAAGCTTGTGTGATTTTGCAATAAAAGCGAGAGGCGAGATACCGATCTCCGGTGAAAAAAGCAGAATTCGATCCGGGTCAGGCAGTTCCGGATCGGACAGGGCATCGAGGGAATACTTGAGCGCCAGGGCGCCGCCGTTTGAGTATCCCGCAATCAGAAATGGCCGGTTCGGGCCGATTCGTTCACGGACATGGCGTGCAGCCATACGGGTCGCCGCTACCCAGTCCTCCCACCTTACCTCGGTCAGGGCCGCAGGAGAGGTTCCGTGAGCAGGTAAACGAAGACCGAGAACGTAGTATCCCCGGGCGTAAAGGATCTGTCCGATGCGGCGCAGGCTGTAGGGAGAGTCGGTGAGCCCGTGGAGGAGCAGGACCCCTCCCTGAATGTGCTGCGGGATGAGTTCGAAGGTCCGGTTCCAGTTGCGCTGCAGACTTTCCGGGTCCTGCGGCCCGCCGGAGCGGTAGCGGCAGAAGGTCGTATCGGCTGAGGGTTTGACGCGGCTGATAATCTTCTCATGAAGTTCGCTAAAGAGCCTCTCTTCTCGATTGAGGTAATCCTGCAATGTGCTCTTGTATATTGCATCCGAGGCCGTAAACTCGCTCGAGAGCGACACCGTGTGCCAGATGCCCAGCGCCGGCATGCTTCGCGAATCAAAGGCCCAGGCGATAAGCACGGCAAAGGCGAGCAGTGCCGGGAGCAGTGAGGTCTTCGCTATAAGGATGAGAACGCGCTTCATACGGTTTCTTCCTCCTTTGGGAATAGCCGGCTTTTGCTCACACGATTAAAATAGATCCCCCCGGAGGAAAAACCATCCCCCAACCGGAGGCAAGAAAGACAATTCCACACAGATTCTCAGAACAAAGCCCCGATATAGAAATATGCCGCGTTGTCACCCTCGTCAGTATGACCAAACGCGAGGTATATGGGACCGATGATCGAATCGGCACCGAGGAATACGCTCCCGGCATAGATGAGATCCCCTGTGCTTGCCTGCGAGCGTTTCTCCCATGCATTGCCTGCCTCGATTGAGGCACCTGCATAGAGATCGTTGCCGAACACCTTGTTTTTCAACAGTCTGAACATATAGATAAGTTCACCGAGTACGACGTGTTGTCCATAGAGCTGATTGGGTGCCGTGCCGGACAGGTCGAATAATCCGCCGAGGAAAAAGCTCTGGTTGAACTCATCGGGTCTTTTGAGCGCCGATTCCCACCTGATGCGTGGGATGAGGGTGTTGCGGCCAATGGAAATCGGGTTTACGAATAGTGCCTTGAGGACATCATAGTTCTCGTCACTGCCAAGATGCTCTCTGCCGGCAAGATACGTGGCGTGCAGCAGCAGGCCTTTTTTCGGAAACCCCGGGTTGTCCAGCCGGTCGAAAACGAGCCTTGCCTTGTAGGTGCCGATGTCAAACGTATTCTCCGGGAGTGTTGGTTCGCCCGTCGTACGTTCCACCTCTGTCCTGCCCTTGAGCAGGCCGAGCCTGAATTCACCGTATTCTGCGAACTGCAAGCCGAGGTCGACACCGCCGAACAGGTCCTTTCTCTGATATTCCGCAATCCTCTCATCGTTAACATAGAGATAAAAAGGGGTTGCATCGTATTCCACGTATGGTGCAACGAAGAGTCTCCATACAGATGTTTCGAGGGGCTGGTAGAACTCGGTAAAGATCTTACGCCGCTGTCCGAACCGGAAGGTGTTCTTCCATTCCGCTCCAAGTCTGTTGATCCGGGTAAGGGTATATTCGATGAGCGTGTCATATGAGCTGTTGCCCTCAAAGTCATTGCTCAGCTGCAACCCGACTTCAATATTATGCTGAACGTGTTGTTTTTCCCTGAGTTCAAGAATGAGTCCCTTCTTGCCATCTTTTTCGACAAGCTGAAAATCGATATTCTCCAGATCTGCGCGTTTGGAGATCTCGAATATATCCCTGGCAAGAACTTCCGCTTCAGGAGATTTTCCCTGTGCTTTTTCCATGCTCCGCTTGAGATACCCGCTCAGGATATGTGCACTGAGTATCTCTTCCTTCCTGATTTCGATGAACTCGATTTTGTCCGGACGCCTTGATAGTTTGAGCTGCTGTTGTCTGAATGTGCGGTATTCTTTTTCGGTCAGTGAATATGTGCTCAGCTTTTCAGCAGTATCCTGTGCCGCTTTTCTGCCGATCTCCACTGCCTCGTACATCCTGATAAAGCTCCCGGTGGTAAGGTCCCCGAGGTCAGGTGTGATAAGAATGTCTGAAGGCAGGAGGGTCTTGAGCTGTTCGTCAACGTTCTGATTCGTGAGGAAACCGATGCTCTGGTTTGTTATCGCCAGGAAATTGTCAAGTTGTTCGCGTGTGCTCAGTGGGGTCCCGATGTTGACGGCAATTACCACATCAGCGCCCATCCGGCGGGCTACATCCACCGGGAGATTTCCGGACATGCCGCCGTCCGCAAGCAGCCTTCCGTCGATTTCCACCGGAGCAAAGGCCACCGGGATTGCCATGCTTGCCCGCAGAACTCTGGCGAGATCGCCCTTGCCCAGCACCACCTTCTCCCCGGTCTCTACATCAGTTGCCACCGCCCGGAAGGGTATGGGGAAGGCATCGAAATCGTTTGCCGAACCAAGCGTCAGCGCCCGTAGCGTCAGGTCGAGCTTTTTCCCGGATACGAGTCCTTTCGGCAGGGCAAGTCCCTCCCGGGGGTCCACCTCGATGCGCAGCAGATAGTTCTCCTTGCCGGCCTTTTCCCGGTAAAACTGCTGGCGCCTGGGGACTGTGTCAGAGAACATCTTTTCCCAGTCGATGCGGGCGGTGATCTTCTCTATTTCGTCCGCCGGGATCCCTATGGCATAGAGGCTGCCGATGATCGATCCCATACTCGTCCCTGCAATATAATCAATAGGTACATGGAGTTCTTCAAGGACCTTGATTACTCCGACATGTGCCGCGCCACGAGCCCCGCCGCCGCTCAGAACGAGGCCGATCTTAGGCCTTGCCTCCGACTTGTTGGCTGGGGTTACATTCTGGGCTTGAAGGGTGGGCGACAGGAAAAGTATCAACAGGCATGCCACCAAGGTATTTCGAACTGGTTGTTTTACGGTATGATTCATCGTTTAGTAACCATTTCTTGGAAAATAAAGAACCAGTGAGGAAAATCAATACTGGCTGCATTTATGTTCGAATCTCCTGTGAGCAAAAAATGAAAATCCCGGTGAAGGGCCGGGGCTTGACGAAGCAATAAAACCCCTTATTTTCATTAGATGGAAAGAACCGGTCGATAGAAGGGATATTTTTTTAGAAGGTCGTTGCTGTAGCCGGCTCAATCGAAATCTTTACATGACAATGATGCGTATAAGGATTTCAGGAGGATACGTATTGTGAAAGAGTTCATTGTTCGTATTTTTATCATATTGTTTTTCCCCTGTGTTCTGCTCACGCCATCATGCATAACCCAGCAGGAGATCTATGATTCGGCTGCCCGGGAAAAGGAACTGCCCAAATGGCGGGTTTTTGCACGGTCCAGAGAGAACTATGGCCCATATATCAAGTGGAAGGAATCCCTGATAAAGGAACTCGTTGCAGGCAGCTTGATTGTATATACCAGATTCGGTCCGGTGGAATACACCATAGACGGCGACAGCGGTGAGTATGTGATGGTCATGCACGGCGGTCCCGGGGGATATGATCAGACAGCAGCGATGTTCAGCGATATGTTCGGCAAAGGCTTCCGTATCATCAGCTGGTCCAGGCCGGGCTATCTCCGCACCCCGCTCCAGGACGGCAGGACATTTGAAGAACAGGCCGATATAGCAGCAGCCCTTATGGATAACCTGGGCATTGATCGTGTCGCTTTGCTCGGTTACTCGGCAGGCGGTCCGCCGGCAATATATTTTACCGTTAAATATCCGAAACGGGTCTGGGCCCTTATTCTTGAGTGTGCAGTGACCCGGAAATGGGAAATCAGTTCTGACAACCTGGAAGAAAAGCTCTATTTCGGGTACCTTGTGTATGACGATGCATTTCTTTGGACCGCGGATGCTGCAGGCCAGATCGCCCCGCGGCTCATCGGCATGTCCACGATCGAGATGGAAAGTTCGCTGAACAGGGATGCACAAAAGAAACTGCTGGATAATATCATGAAGGATGGACGCAGGGTGGGGGTGCTCAAGAATATGATGAAGAGCATGAGCCCGGGAGAGCTTCGCGAGAATGGCATGAGAAACGACGTGGTACAGCTTGAAAAGGTCAAAGATCTCCCGCTGAAGAATATCCAGGCACCCACGCTGATTATCCATGGGACCCATGACGCAGATGTCCCTGTTGAGGACGCGCACCTGGCAGCAAGGGAAATACCGGGATCCGAGTTATATCTCGTGCAAGGAGGGTTTCATGTCATGGCCCTGGCGGATTCCATTGACGAGATCACTGGGAAGCGGGTTGCCTTCCTAAAGGAGTACGCCCCCTGGTGAAGTCGGATGCTTTTGAATGCACATGATCTATTCACTGCGAAAGCAGGGCCTTGTCCATGAGGTAGTTGTAGGCGCTCAGGGCTGCTTTGGCTCCTGCGCCTGCAGCGACCACGATCTGCTTTTCACTCTCATCGGTGACATCTCCGGCGGCAAAAAATCCCGGAACTGATGTTGACTGATCCCTTTTTACGGGTATTTCTCCCTGATCGTTGAGCTCGAGGAACCCCTTCAGGGAGGCTGTGTTGGGAATGAGGCCGATTTCCAGGAACACCCCGTCAACAGCCAGATCCGATCGTTCTTTCCCGTCATTGGATTCAATGCGGACGCCTTGTAAACTATCCCGGCCTATGAACTCCATGACCTGCATCCCGGGGCGCAGGGTGACATGGCGGGCCTTTTTTACCTCTTTTATGAGCACCGGGTCTGCCTGAAAGTCTTCCAGAATGTTTATGATGTGGATCTCCCTGGCATAGCTCAACAGGTCGCGCGCTGCAGTAAATGCCGAGTTTCCGCCCCCGATGACCGCCACACGCTTGTCTCGAAAGAGCGGTGCGTCGCACGTGGCACAAAAGGCGATGCCCTTGCCGATGAAGCGGTTTTCACCGGGGACACCGAGTTTCCGGTATTCCTTGCCTGCGCAGTAGATAACGCTGTGGGATCTGAAGGTATCTTTGTTCGAGGTTTTAATATGGAAGACACCATTGTCATGGGTAACCGAGAGCACCGCCACATCGAGCATCTCGGCTATGGGGTAGCGCTGGGCATGATCGCGGAAGGCCGTAGCGAGATCCTGTCCGCTGATAGCGGGAATTCCAAGCCAGTTTTCAATGCTGGCGGTGTTTGTGATCTGTCCTCCTGATTTTTCCCCGACAAGAGCTATGTCGAGGTTTTTCCTCGAGGCATAGATCGCAGCGGAGAGTGCCGCGGGGCCGGCCCCGACAATGATCATTTGGTAGGTGTGTTCAGGATCTGCCTTAGAGGCAATGCGCTCGCCCCTTGACTCGCGCATCTGTGCATCTATTCTCTCATATTCCTTTGGTTTTATCGTCTTCAAGATCTCGAGTGCTGCATCGAGTGCGGGCAGTGCCCCCTCAAAGGCAGGTCGTTCATTGATGACGGTGCGCGGCACTCCGTTTACCTCGTAGCGCTGGACAAGCTGGGGGAACGCGGAAGATTCCACCATGTCGGAACGGATATTGTCGTTTATAAGCGCCATCTGATGGGCAAGATGAACCATCTTGGGGCAGTAAGGGCAGGTGAGCGTCACCATGATCTCCAGGTGCACGGGTTCATCGATGAGCTTAAGCATGGCAGCGCTCTCGGGGTCGAGCCCTGATTTCCCCTGCGAGACCATGACAATGGCCTCGATGAGAGAGCCGAACTCATATCCTGCTGTGACACCGTAAAAACGGATGCCATAGTCTTTCTCCGAGATAATAGCCGTTGCAGGGACCTTGTTTATCCCGTATTCACGTGCCAGAGAGGCATCTGCGACAAGGTCGTAGACCGTGACAGAGAGTTTTTCAGAGATCTCTGATAAGGCCTTGAGCATGTTTTCCTGGTCGCGGCAGGCACCGCAGGCATGCTCCTGGGTAAAGTAGATAAGCTGAACCGGCTTGTTCAGCCCCGCAAAGATTCTTATGAGTTCCTCTCTGGTCTTTTCATCGATCACTTCCGGCATGAGTGTTCCTCCTTTATTTCATCACGGTTCCATACAAATGAAGCGTCAACTCTGAGGGGTTGTTAAGTATATCACCACACGATCTCTTATGGGGAATATGCTTCCTCATCATTATAATAAGTAATGATATTATCGATCCCTGTCTATAGGGCGGCGTGTATAAAAAGTGGATGTTCCTTGAGGTAGCCGGGCAGGATGATGAGAGAAACGGACCAGTAAACAGTGGCAGAATACTAACGGCAGGGCGGAATTCAGGCACAAAAAAAGGCCCCATTCCCGGGGCCTTGTGTGAGGTGCCTGTGCACAAGAAACATCTGCGCGTATAATCTTGTTATACGCTGTTCATGAGTGTGTCTTATGTAGTTTGGTTATGCGAATAGAGAGAGCAATGGTTACGCCTGAGCGTGCCCTTGTCCAGTCTCTGAATCCATATCGCGTGCAAGTCTTTCTTTTTCTTGTGCCTCTTTGTGGGCCTCTTCATAGCCCATGGAAGAAAAGTATATTGCCCGGTCAAAGAACAGTACCACGCGATTATTCATCTCGAGACTCTGGTATATTTCGAACGTCGATTTGAACAGATATGTTTCGAGGATATAGAGCCACAAGTATTTTTTGATGAGCAGAAGCGCCATTACCACTTCTTTCAGGGGGATACCTTCGTTGAACCGTTTTTTTCCGAGCTTTGTGTAGTGCTCCCTGAGATCGTCCCTGGGTGTATCTTTGCTGAGCCATGATCCCAGCCCGTTGTACACTTCGTATATGCGGCGGTACACCTCCTTTCTGTGCAGCTTGTTGTAGGATTCGGTTTCTTTCCTGCTGAGCATATCCTTCAATACACGTTGTGACAGTTCTTCCGAGTGGTCCTGTATCAGTTCTACCAATTTTGAATACATAATAACCCCTCCTTGATTCTTTTCTCTGGTAGCTGACTGAGACAATGAGCGCCTTTGGATGCGATCGTATTTAAAAAAAAAGCGCTTTGCCTATATTTATTTGATGCCTGGTGCCACCATTGCGATGCATTTTATGTGCATGGGTATGACGAGCTTGAACGGTTCTTGTATATGAATGAACCTGACAGTGAGGTCCCCGAGACAAGATCCGTGTCAGGTCTCGTCACGCATGGCCCTGCAGGTGGCCGAGTATGAGCCGTACTGCTTCGGCAGACCGGGATTCAAAGATCTCCGTGAGTTCAGTTGTCTTTTCCTCCGCCTCTTCGATGAGTTGTGATACCCTTTTGTGCGCTTCTTCGATTATCCTCTCGCGTTCCTTTTCAATCTCGT
>CAYRCP010000061.1:0-9305 GCA_964422755.1 uncultured Bacteriovoracaceae bacterium
GGGTGGATATAAAGTTTTATTGGTAAGTTAGCGGTTTTTCTGCCGCGGATAGATAGGATTTTTTTGCATGATATGAGTCTTGTCATTGCGAGCAAAGCGAAGCAATCTCAAGCATTCCAGATCCCACGAGATTGCTTCACTGCGTTCGCAATGACAGCAGGGGCAAGCATGCAAAGGTTTCAATACAACCCCGCTACTTCAGAGAGACTTTAAATACGTCAGCCTCGTCCTCCTGGGAATACTCTCCAAAGAGGATCGATTCAGGATATCCCTCCACCTTTATAAAATATGAGCTGTCCGGCCCCAGTTCGTTCTGGACGGCCCAGGCCGTATATTCCGTCTCTCCGAGACCTATCTGCATGTCCTGGATGGGATAATTCAGGGTGGATTTCTCCGGGAGCTGTCCCTTGGGACCCACTGCCTGGAACGTGATTTTTGCACCGGCCACACCGAACAGGGCGCCGTTCCAGGTGGAGCCTATTGGCCCGACCTCGAACCACTGACCGATCTGGGGGTTGCCATAGCAGTCCAGGTGATATTCTGTTGCAGCCTTTTTACCAGGGGCATGGACCTTGGCCACGATCTTGGCGCCGAAGGCAGGGTTGTCTGCAGCGATCACGACGGCATTCTGCAGGGTGGTCGTGAGCGCACCGGGAGAAATCGTCTCACCCCCGGTCTGCAGGATCACGATGGGAAAGCCGGGTCCGCGCTGAGACTGCACAGTCAGCGCCAGGAGCGAAAGCCCGTAGCGGATATTCGGGTTCGAGAGTGCCTCCGGTGTGGCGAGGATTGCCCACAGGGCAACCTCGGTATCGAGCATGACATCCCTCGGACCGATCCATGCCATCTTTTCAAGCTCGTCGGTCCAGAAATGGCCCTGCACATCGAGCCCATACCCCTTCAGGGAGGACATGATTTGTTTAACATTTTCTTCGGATTTCTCCAGCGAGGTAAGCCATACTTTTTTCATAATCTTATCCTTTTTCCGGCAAAGCCTTTTATGGTGCAATAATCACCTTGGTCTGGCTCGGAGCAATCTGGGTACCGGCCGGGGCATTGGCGTTCGAGCCGTTGTGAGCAGTCATGGATGTCAGGTGTATACACGGCTGCCCCTCGATCTTTACCTTGGAACTGCCCTTCTTGAAGGATACCTCTCCCATGTTCATGCCCGATACCATGCCTCCAAGTGATCCGGCCTCATCACCCATGGACTTGGGGATCTTGCTCTTTAGCGTTAAAACCTCTTTGTTCACAAACTTCACCTTCATAGAGGCATTGGTAGCCTGGTTCAGCATGCCGTTATTCGGGTAGGGTACAGGGATTTGTCCCGGTCCCACGGGCGGAGGTGGCGCCGGGGTCTTGCAGACATCGGGCATGCCCATGCACGTGCCCCCTCCTGTGGTCGATCCTGGAAATATTGCTGGCATATCAGATGCTCCTTGACTTAGTCGATCTTCAGCCGAGGTGAATCTTTTCGGCCCTGATCTTATAATCCTCTTCAGCCTTTACGAACGCCTTGTTGGCCTTGAAGTGAAAGGTCTTTTTCACCAGGGTGCGCATCCTGCCGGTCTTGAGCTGGCTCAGCTCCTCCACGCTCTGAAAGAGGTTCCTTGCCTTTTCGATCATGGTCTGCGCCGCTGTCTCGAGCCGCTCGGCAACGAGCTTCGCATGTGTGATATTCCCCAGGAGCTTCCTGCCGGTGTAGACGGCCTCATCGATCTGCAGATCTCCCTTGTGCGCGGAGAGCCCGATCTCGTGGGTTTTCATATCCATGTGGTGACTGTGAAAACTGATATCCCGTCCGGATTGGAACGAGATGTTCCCCGTTTGAGTGACGAATTCCAGGTCGCCCGAAGGCATATTCACCCGGGCCGTGCCCGCTGCCTCGTCGTATTCGAAGAGCAGTTCCTGTTTTGCCGAGAAGACCTTCATGGTCTGCTCTCCGGGGTTGCCAGAGGCTTCTGCTCTGGTGCCGCCGGTTAAGGTGATGGTTTTGGGGGAATCATCTGCAGTTTTTAAAAGACCGATGATGTACATCTCGTCGAAGTTTTCGCCTGCTGCAAGCACGGTATCACCCGGGGCGAGTTCATGGGATACTGAGATTGCAATGGCAGCCCATGTCTGGTCGTTTCCTGCTGCTGCATTCAGCTGTACCAGGGCCCGGCCCTCCTTCTCATCAACATCCAACACCCGGGCTTGACCCAGGTATCTTGTCTCTCGCATCCAGGGATATTTTTCAGCAAGGTTCGACATGTTTTCCTCCAGAATCTGCTTTAGGTTTTAGGCGGAGGCGGGGTCCAGTCCTCCGCATCTGCCAGGTCTTTGTCCGTGTACCCGGCAAGAAGCAGGTTGGCGCCCTTGAATTTTGCCCCGGCATCATTGATCCGGTGAAGTGTTGACTGCCGCATGTTTGCCCCGGTAAAGTCCGCGCCTCTGCAATCGGCGTGGGAAAAGGTGCTGTAGGGCAGGTGTGTTTTATTAAATCTAGCGGCCAACAGGACCGCATTGTCGAACTCAGCACGGTCCATCCGGGCGTTTGAAAAATCCGCATTCAAAGCATCAGCCTTTTCAAACCTGGAGAACCGCAGGTCGCCGCCCGTGAAGATTGTATTTTTAAGCGTGCTTTCGGTAAAATTTGCGGTCCTGCACACGCAGTCCGTCAGGCGCGCCCCTGTAAGATCGGCCTTGGTAAGGTTTGCCTGGGTGAGTGTTGCCCGGCTCAGATCGGTCTGTTTCAGGTTGGCGCCGGTCAGGTCTGAATCGGTAAGATTGCATGCTGAGAGATCCATGCCCTCAAAGATGCATCGCTTAAGGCTGCACAGGATGAATTCAGATCTTTCGATAAAGGTTGTGGTGAAATCAACCCCGTCCAGATCAGTCTGAAGCAGCTTTGCCCGGCGAAGAATGGCGCCTTCCAGCGTGCTTCCATCGAGCTGGCAGTAGTCGAACTGTGCACCGGTGAAATCCGCACCCGTGAGGTCTGCCTCTGATGCGATGGTATCTTTGAGGACTGCCCCGGCAAAATTCACCTGTTTCATGCAGGCTCCGGTAAAGTCGGCGTCACTCAGGTCGCATCCTGCGAGGTTTGCTCCCGTCATTTGTGCCTGGCTGAAATCGGCCTCGATCAGGTCCATGCCGCTCAAATCAATGCCTTCCATGGAGCAGTTAAGGAAGAGATGCCCCATAAGCTTGGTGTCACGCAAGCTCGCCCTGTCGAGATTCGAGTCTGAAAATTCGGCGTCAGTGAGAATACTTGCGCTCAGGTCCGAGCCGGAAAGGTCGGTCTGCGAAAACCGTGTCTGACAAAGGTCTGCCTTGGTAAAAGAGCAGCCTGCTGCCTTTGATTTTGAGAACACGCACCCGGTGAGAATGCCTCCTGAAAAGTCCTTTTCCGGCAGAATGCAGTTAACGAAGGTGGAGCCCGGAATGCTCCTGGGAATATTTCTGATGTTTGTCAGGTCAATATCAATCATGTTTAAACCGCTGGCCTCAACCTCTTTAAAATCTGATTCTGCAAGTGTGCACTGGTTAAACATTGCATTCTGGACGAGTGATTTTACAAACCGACATGACTTGAGTTCTGTTCTCTCGAAGGTGGTATTTTTTAGCTGAGTATGCGAAAGATCGAGATGAGACATGGAGCAACCGATAAAATGGGAACTCGTCAAGTCTGAGCCCGAAAGATCCGCACGATCAAGTACAGCTTCTTCGAATGATGTATCACAGAGCAAAACATTTTTCAAAACAGCACATTCCATGCTGCATGCACCCCTGTCAAAATCTGACTCGGAAAGTCCCAGGTCTTCCAGTCCAATCTCCAGGGAATCGGGATTGATCTTTGATTGATCTGTTTTTAATAAGTTTTCTATCTCAGGCGAAAGCTGAATGTCTTTGATATCCTTGGCAAGAACCGGGAATGCCATGAACCTTGCGAATGAGAGGTCGGCACCGCTTAAGTCGGCATTATCAAGGACCGTGTTCATGATCGATGCGGAGGAAAGATCCACCCTGCTGAGATTTGCTTCTGACAGGTCCACCTGATTCAATGTAATGCCTGAAAGCCTGGCGCTTTCCAGATTGGCACCTTTCAGGAACGAGTTCATTATCGTTGCGTTTTCGAGGTTGACGCCTTTCAAGTCCACGCCGGCAAGATCGATACCTGCAATGACGGCACCGGCAAGGGACTGGCCCGATTGAATTCCCTCCAGAACCTCTTCTCTCTTCAGGAACTGTTTCCCGATATTCTTGAAGTCCTCGAGATCGAGGCTGCTGATAAAGTCTTCGAAGTTATCAAAATCCATAATAAACCAATTGCCCGGCTCAGGCCAGTTTCGTCATCTTCAAATTGGTTCTTTCAAAGATGGTCCTGTCTATGATTGCGTCAAGGAACTCAGCCCCATACATATTCGATCCGCTCAGATCGGCCTCGGTGAGGTCTGCCTTTTCCATGCTTGACTCAAACAGGTTCATCACCACGAGCCTGGCCTGCGAAAGATTTGCTTTCATGAATCGTGAACGTTTCATGTCGGCAGCAGCCATAGTCACTCCTTGAAGGGATGCCTTGGTAAAGTCTGCACCTTGCATCTTCGAGAAGGAAAAATCAGCCTTGTCGAGGATTGCATCCTGCCACATGGATTCAAAGCCGTTTGCCTTGACAAAGGTGCTGCCAGTGAAGTTGCCGCCTTCAGAGGCTCGCAGCTTGGTGAGGTCGGCTTCGGTGAAATCAGCATTCATGCAGGTGGCACCTTCAACAGATGCCTCGGCAAGGATTGCGCCCCTGAAATCCGCCCCGTTTAATACGGCGCCGGTAAAATCAGCGCCCGATAGATTACTTTTAGCGAACGTCGCCCCGCTCAGGTCAGCTTCGACAAAGTTGGAGTCCTTTGCGGTTACTTCCTCCAGAAGGGCATTTTTCATCTCAGTCTGTTCAAAGATTGCTTCGCTCAAATTCGCACCGGTCAGCCTGGCTTCGGTTAGCTTCGCGCCGGTGGCGTCGGCCTCGCTCAGCACGGCCTTTTCCAGAGTCGCACCTGTCAGATCAGCTCCCTCGAGTACAGATTCGGTGAGATCGGCCCCAGAGAGATCTGCAGATACAAGATTGGCATCCGTGAAATTACTGCCTGTACACAGTGCTCCTATCAGCTTTGCTTCGGCAAGTGTTGCCCCGGTCAGGTCTGTCTCTTCCAGATGTGCATTGTCCATGATACACTTGGACAGTTCAGCCCCTGCAAGGAGTGCGCGGTCAAGAGCAGCTCCGGACAGATCAGCGCCGCTCAAGTCTGCTCCGGAAAAATCGAGGTCTTTCAGGTCGAGGCCTTTCAGATCGAGACCGCTCAAATTCTCTCCTGCAAAGGATTCGCCGTGCGAGGCACGCGAAGAGACAATCTCTCGGGTCAGGGCAGTTTGTTCTTCCTTTTCGTTTGTTTCCGGTATGGCGAGCTGTTTTTTTGCCTCTTCAATGACCGGAGTAAGGTCTTCAGGGTCGATCCCCAACTTCGGCATGAGTGCGCCCAGTATACCCATGAACTCCGCAATTTCAGGGTCCTGCATGATAGATGGATCATCAACACCGAGCTTTTTGAATAGCCTTAACTGCTCGGCTTTTGCGGAATCACTGATCGGCGGGAGGTTTTCCACATCGATTCCGGCATTGGAAAAGGCATCGGACATTTGCTTCTTCAAATCCTGTTCTCCAATGGCTGCTATCTTATCAGAATCTTTTTGGGTTATACTGTCTATGATTTTGTCCTGATCCTGTGTCACCTTTTCCCTTTTCTCAGGGGACAGGCTGTTTATGTCTATACCCACCTTGGCGAGCATGGCTGCTGTCTGGGCTTTCAGTTCTTCTTTGAGGATCTCTGTTTCTTGCGGGGACTCAGCTGATGCCTCCTTCACCTCCTCAGATGGCTCTTCCTGCTCCATCTCCCACTGCCTTTCTTCTTCAGCCAGTGCCTCGAGGAATAGCTCGTGACAGCGCATCAGGGAATCACTCTCCTGATCGAGTGATTCGGACATAACGAATATGTGCGCAATATCTTCCTCAAAATCTTCAGATGCTGTCTCCATTACACCACGCCAAACCAGTACGAGTTTCTCCGCATCCATGTCTGCCCAGAGCGTGTCGATCTTCATGGAGATCTCGCGGAAATCCGCCCCGTTTCCATCCGTACCGCTGAGCCTGTTCACAAAGCAGCGCACCCTGAGGCCGGGCAAAGCGGATTCGAATCGCGGGTGCTTTGGGTGCAGATTTTCGAAGTAAAGCGGTTCATCCCCACGCAGATGACCACTCATCTGCATCCCGGCAGGACCGGCATTGAAATACGCATAGTCAAAATCCTCTGCAAACCAGGGCCAGCGGTGTTTCATGTAGGTGCCCTTATATGTCCCCATTTTGGAATATCGGTGCTCCCACATCTTTCCTATGGGGCCGAATCCGGCAGGCTCCGGCTTTTTACCAGGAGAGTCGATCAGGTCTTTTGGGTCTTCGATATTGGGTAGCGCCCATGCTGTGCCTTTTTCAGATTCTTCTGCTCCCGCACCTTTCCCGATCGGGTTTTTTTTGAATCCAGCTCCGCCAAAGCTGTTTTCATACCGGAGCTCCATCTTTGTGAAGGACTCGGGATCGGTGATGCTGCGGATCCCTGCCAGATTTTTCCAGAAACGGTCTCCAAAAACATACAGGGTCCTGCTCACCGGCCCGACGCTGAAGGTTACCGGGCACGCAGGTGCGGGTTTTCCTCCCGGGCAATGGCAATGACCGGCAAGGAGCAGGTCTGCACAGGGTTTGTAATACGCAAAATCGGATTCATACCGCGGCGCACAGATCATATCCACATCATCAGGAAAGAACTCGTCACCCGTGGGGAAAAGCTGTTCGTCTGAAGACCCGGCCTTCCGGTCAGGCACAAGGTCGAAGGTTCCCTTAACGATGAGTGTAAGCGAATGCCCGGGAAAGTTGATCCTCCCCGGTAACTGAGCGAACATAAACGGTGATTTATTTACAGTTTCCAAATAACCCTCGAATAATTAAGCCATTACTTTCAGATTTTTGCCTGCGATCGAAACATCTGTAGATTTAAATGTTGAATTGCCTATCTTGATCGTTCCTTTTTTACTTGCGTCCAGTTTTATGGTCCCGCCGGCAGGGATAATGAGCTCAATGACTTTTCTCAGGATTTTTGCCTCTGTAGAAACCTTATTTCCAGCTAACGCACTGAGTGAAACACCTTTATTATTCAATTCTATTCTGGCATTGTCCTTTGGCGGGGGGACTGGAACAGCACTTTTCTTTTCTTTAAAAGCAAGCAGGAGTATTGCCGCTATTGCTCCTATCAGAATTGTTAAGGATGTTGTACCTCCGGCAGAAGCTGCATCTACTGTCCCTGTAATTGTGTCTCCTTCAACAAATTCCGGGATACATGTGCTACCACTATATAAAGAGGCGGCACCAAAATGAAGAAGCAGGTTTATCGCACTCCACTTCAATCCTTTGCGCCAGGCATTATCGGCTTTTGATTTTCCGTGTTTGCCGTATCTCAGTGCAAGGGAACCTGCCGACAGGGAGATCAAAGAATTATTGGCTTCTCCTCCTAAAAGGTCAGTCTTTGTTTCTGCATCAATAGTGATACTCTTATTGGAATGCTTATTCCAGTCATCCCATCCTGCATCGTATTCCGGACCGATAAAGTTTTCATATTTCGCTCCGATTCCAAAGTTGAAAAGCAGTCCTCCTAAAAGAACTTCGGTTTTTGCATTTAAGAAATTGCATTCAAGCCCGCTACTCAGGACATTAAATTCTGTTTCGGTCCCCAACTTTACATTAAGATTATTTCCAACACGTGTTTCGATTGTGTTTCCCATAACATGCTCATATGTGTTTCCATTAACGATTGAAACAGAATCGACATCGACTTTGTCGATAAAATTCCCCCTGCAGGTAGTATCTATATTGTACCCCTCGATATTGATATTCCCCTCATTCACTCCACCCTTTGATTCTGTCATGATATTGATGTCCTGGGCATTTATCAGAGTCGATCCGGGATTGCCGGTATACAGCTCAATGCCCCCGTTGGTCTGGATCCTGATGCCGTCGCCCCCATCTCCTTCTGTCTGGATTGAGATGTGCTCATTGGCGGTACCTTCATTGTCTATATCAATAGGGTCGTTTGGCGTCCCGATCCTGATAAATGAATTCACCTTGGGGCTCTGCATGATGATCCGCTCGGAGTCTTCTCTGTCCTCGATCCTGATCTTGTTGTCTCCCCCGGTCTTGATTACACTCTCGCTCTGGTTGTCGGTATTCACCGGGCTCGATGTTGCCGGGTTCGGCACGGCAGAGGCGATGATGGGCCGGTCCGGGTCGCCGTCTATGAAGGTGAGCAGCACCTCTGTACCCTTGTGCAGGGGAAAGTGCATGCCGTATTCAGCACCGGCATAGGGCTGGGCCATGCGTACCCAGCGCGAGGCCCTGCCGTCATTGTTGCCGCTCAGGTCAAAGGGCAGGATTACCTTGTAGCGGCCCATTTCATCGAGCTCGGCATATTTTCCGTCGCCGGCGGCGTCCACCACGGCGTTCATGGTCCCCTGGATTTTAGGCTTTTGGGTCGTACGCTCGGGCCGGAACTGTACTCCTGCAGGGATTGCCATGAAGCGGTTGGTGTAGGTGCGGGTCTGTTCCTTTTCCGTGAGTTCTTCTCTGAGACCGGACAGGAACGAGGCAGCCTGCACCCCCTCGTGCTCTATGTCGAGGATCAGGTATTTCCGGTTGAAGCCCTCCCGGTAGTGGTCAGCCAGTTCAAACAGGTAGCCGGAACACAGGTTTGTGGCAGTGCTCTCGCCGTGGAACACATTCGCCCTGCAGGCGATCTCCTCGGCCCTGATCTTTGCCAGAGCACTTCCCTGCTCAGGCTCCTTGAAGTGCTCGCCGTAGAAGTATACATCCCCGCGGCCCTTCGGGTCCACCTCGGCCTCGGCCTTGAGCTCGAGGGAAGGCTTGCGGTAGTTGTAGTCCTTTAAGATTACCTTGTTCGGCAGCATCTTCTGACGGCTGATGAACGCCTGGATCAGCTCTTGTTCGGGCACCAGTCCCGTTGGCGGGGCATAGGGGATCAGTGCATCGCCCAGGATGTCCTGATGGGCGGTAAAGCTGTCGGTAATGACCAGTTTTTCGAAGTCGTCGGTCTGTTCGAAGAAGAAATAGATGCCTTCGCGCTCCATCCAGCGTGAGATGAACTCATAATCGGTTTCACGGTACTGGCAGATATACTCCCACTGGGGATACTCCTTTGTCAGTCTCAGTTCAT
>CAYRCP010000062.1:0-9237 GCA_964422755.1 uncultured Bacteriovoracaceae bacterium
GTATGCTTCACTGAGAAGCACCGGTTATTTCGATGTTGGAGCAGGGTGTTAGGGTTTAATTCCCCGTAGCCCCGAAAAAAACAGCGGAATCTTGGACAGGCTTAAGGGCAGTTCATCCCACATCACTATAATGGCAATGGCAGTATCCGGTAGTGTTCTAACGGGTTGAACCGAGGACATAGATGCTGTGCTCACTTCGACTTTCTGAATTATTTCATCATGCTGAGGTATTTCCTGGAAGGTATTTTTTTGCGGCATGGAAAGACGGTTTTTGCGGGACCGGATGTTCTCCTGCCTGTCTGAAAAAAATACCAGCGGCCCTTTTATTGACTTTGTATGGATGCGCGTTATTACTAGATGCTGTTATAGGTTTTTTGGTGTGCAATCGTATGGTCTGAAGTCATTCTTTTATTGATCTCTGGAGTTGGGCTGGTTCGTAGAACTATATTCCCCGAGCCATGGAATAAATAACCGGTGAGGTATAAAAAAAGACACAGGAAGGAGAGGGTATGAACAGGATGATGATCAGGTTAATGGTTGTAATCTCGGTCATGGGGTTGGTCGTTATAGGCAATGCATGGGCACAGGAAATGGCAGGTGTGGATATCAATACCGCCACAGCTGAAGAACTGGCGACATTACCGGGTATTGATGAGACCATTGCGCAGAACATTGTTGCTTTCAGATCCGCCAACGGTCCCTTTGCAACAGCCGATGATCTGCTCAAGGTCGAGGGTATGGACGCGGACAAGCTTGACGCAATCCGTGATCTTGTTAGCCTTGGCGAAGAGCCTGCTCCCTTGCAGGAACCGGATGTGACTACTGAATAGCTGTTGCAACACGGTTATGGCAATGCCTCATCGCCCTGACCGGCCTTCTGTGCCGGGCAGGGCGATGTCGTTTCAACATAACTGTCATTAAACCCCGCAAGAATTATGGGATGTTCGACAGGCCACGGGGTAAAAAAAAGGGTCCTGTGTCGCGAATAAAAAAACCTATTGGTGTGATTCCTTTTTTTCTCCCGCAGCATTGAATCACGGCTTCATCTCCTGCGGATTTACTATGAACTCCGCGGCGGGAATCGGATAATCGCCCGGGGCCTTTTCTTGGGGCTGATATTATTTATTATAGACTATAGGCAGGGCAGGTGCTATGAGCCCTGAAAATTCTGCACGGAGGTTCTTTCCATGAGTGATCTTGATACCATCTTCTCCCCCAAGTCTATTGCCGTCCTGGGTGCTTCCACAACCCCGGGAAAGGTCGGATACGATATTTTTGTAAACATTCTCAAAGGCGGTTATACAGGGACCCTTTACCCGGTGAATCCGAACGCCAAATCCATCGTGGGCGTAAAGGCCTACAAGAACATTGCCGAGATACCCGACAGTGTCGATCTGGCCATCGTTATCCTGCCGCCCGAGCGGGCTGTGCCTGCCATCGATGAGGCTATCGAAAAGGGCGTGAAAGGGGTAGTAATCGTCAGCGCCGGATTCCGTGAGGTGGGAGCACAAGGGCGCGAGATGGAAGACAGGATTGTCGATTCCTGCAAAAAGGCAGGGGTACGTATCGTGGGACCCAACTGTCTCGGGGTGATCAATCCGATCGATTCCGTGCGCATGAACGCCAGTTTTTCCACACGCATGCCACAGTCCGGAAACATCTCTTTTATCTCCCAGAGTGGAGCGCTGTGCACTGCGGTCCTGGATTTTGCCGCGGACCGCGACTTCGGTTTTTCCAAGTTTATCTCCATCGGGAACAAGGCCGATGTGGACGAACTCGACCTGCTGCACTACCTCCACGAAGATCTCGATACAGAGGTCATCATGGTCTACCTGGAAGAGCTTCGCCGGGGCCCGGAATTTATCGAAGCGGTCAAAGAAATAACCTCGGGAGTGCGTCCGACGCCGATCCTGGCGATCAAGTCGGGCAGGACAGCCGCAGGTGCCCAGGCAGCTGCATCCCATACGGGTGCGCTTGCCGGGTCAGAGGCGGTCTATGATGCGATCTTCAAACAGGCGGGCATCATTCGCTGCAATACCATAGACGAACTCTTCGATTTCGCCAATGCCTTCACCTTCAAGAAACGCAGCCAGCTCGGCAAGCATGTACGCAAGATTCCCTCAGGGAATAAGGTAGCTATCGTGACGAATGCCGGCGGACCGGGAATACTGGCAACAGACATGACCATGTCGGCAGGGCTGGAACTGGCGAAGTTCAGTGGTGAAACCGTCGAGGCACTGGCCAGCCATCTGCCCTCGGCAGCCAATATCCATAATCCTGTGGACGTAATCGGGGATGCACCCTTTGACCGGTATGAAAATGCCCTTACCGCGGTCATACGCGATGAAGGAGTTGACGGGGCACTGGTGATCCTGACCCCGCAGTCCATGACCGATGCACTGGGAACTGCCAAAGCCATCGTGAAGATTGCACAGCGTTCGAATAAACCGATCCTGTGTTGTTTTATGGGGATCGTCGATGTTTCCAGCGGGGTCAAGTATCTCCAGGAAAACGGCTACCCTGTGTACCGTTTCCCCGAAAACGCGGCAAATGCCTTTGCCGCGCTCTACCGGTATTCGAAATGGCTGAGCCGTCAGCATCTGGCACAGTTCAAAATGACCCACGACAAAGATCGGGCTTCCCGCATCATCGATGATTGCCTCGCCGCGGGAAAAACCAGGCTGGGCGAACTCGACGGCAACGAACTGCTCGCATGCTACGGCTTTAACGTTCTGCCCACCAGGCTGGCAAAGACCGCTGACGAAGCGGCAAAGATTGCCAAGGACATGGGTTTGCCTGTGGTGATGAAGATTGTCTCTCCCCAGATCCTCCACAAATCGGATGCCGGCGGCGTCATGGTGGGGCTCCATACCAAAGAAGAGGTGAAATCGGCATTTGAGAAGATCGTGGAAAATGCCAAAAACTACGACCCCAAGGCGGAAATCCAAGGGGTGCTGGTGGTCAAGATGGCTCCTGAGGGTGAGGAGATAATCCTGGGGGCAACCCGCTATCCCACCTTCGGACCGCTTCTGATGTTCGGGCTGGGCGGTATATTTGTCGAACTGTTCAAAGACGTGGAGTTTCGCCTTGCACCCATCGCGAGAAACGAGGCCAGGCGGATGATCCGGGCTATCAACGGGTACAAGCTTCTCCAGGGATTCCGCGGCAGGCCAAAGAGAGACACCCTGGTATTGGAGAAGATGATGGTGAGCCTGTCGAACATGGTGACCAACCATCCTCAGATCATGGAGATAGATGTCAACCCGCTCCTGGTCCACGAGGAAGGCAAGGGAGCCACTGTCGCAGACTGCAGGATTATCCTCCAGGCTGAGCCTGTGTGATGGTATAGATGATCAGCATGAGGAAAGACATGCTTTAAGGATCTTGCCGGCTGTACGGTAATGCTGTGCTGGAAAAAAGACACCCGTGAATGATCGTACATCACGGGTGTCTTTTTGATTCTCGTGTGTCGCCGTCAGCCGGGCCTATGCCCAGGGCTTCTGGGCTGCAGCACTCTTGCCGGCAATGCGGCCGAAGACCAGGCAGTCCACCACGGCGGCACTGCCGAGCCTCACTGCCCCGTGAACTCCGCCGGCAACCTCGCCGGCGGCAAACAGGCCTGCAATGGGCTTGCCGTCAAGGTCAATTACCTGGGCCTTCGAGTCGATCTGTACTCCGCCCATGGTATGATGTACCTTGGGCCAGAGCCTCACGGCATAGAAGGGTGCCTTGCCCATGGGTTTGGCATCAGGCTGAAGGAATCTGCCGAATTCCTTGTCAACACCGGTTTTCAGATAGGAGTTGTAGTTGTCCACACTTTCCCTGACAGCTGCATATGGCATGTCATAGGCCTTGCACAGGTCTTCGAGAGTGTCGTATTTCTTGACCACGCCACGTTCCAGAAGCTTGGCCAACGCGGTGGGGGGGCCTCCGCATGTCTTCGAACCCTCTTCGTCGGAGATGCCGATAGCGGCATGACCGGTCCTGATAATGGCATCGGCACGGACCTTGCGGTTTGCAAGCTCGCTGATAAAGCGTTTGCCCGTTTTCGGGTCCACCATGATACCATAGGAGAAAACCGGTCCGGTGGCGAAATGGGGAGCGAGACCGAACCCCTTCTCATCGGGGCTTGCCCAGGGACCGAGCTGAATCCAGGAGGGCTGTACCGGGTTTCCTCCGGCTCGCAGTGCCTCCTTGAGGACCTCACCGGTTGCTCCTGGCTGATTTGTGGAGTTTACCTCTGCGGTCAGTTTGGGGTCCTGTCCCATCCTGAACGCAACATCCCGGGAAAATCCGCCGGACGCCAGGACCACGCTTTTTCTGGCCTTGATATATTTGATCTTGCCGCTGTCGGCTTTCGGGAACCGGTAGCCTTCCCTGACCTGAACGCCTATTACCCTGCCGCTGGCATCCTGGATAAGTTTCTCAAGATAGGTGCCGGTTGAGACTGTGCCGCCCAGCTCCTTGAATTTGTCCAGTTCCTTGTTGACGATCCCCGAGCCGCTGTAGTTTGCGGTGGGGCAGCTTCGGGCAACCGTATGGCCGCCCATGTGCAACAGCATCTTTGCGCCGGTGAATTTGACGCCGAGATGCTCTCTGCACCAGTCATATGCAGCCCTTGACTGATATGCCACCATTTTGGCAAGTTCCGGATAATTCAGGTACAGTCCGGCCTTCATCATGTCTTCCAGCATGAGATCCGGGGTGTCTTTGATACCCTTTTCCTCCTGCAGGTCGGAGCCTGCTACCGCCATGACGCCGCCGTTGATGATGGAGTTTCCGCCGTGTGTGCGCATTTTTTCCAGCACAACCACATCTGCCCCGGCTTCCTTTGCCTCAATTGCTGCGGCCAGTCCGGCAAAACCGCTGCCGATGACCACAACATCGGTTTGGGCGTCCCATTTCTTGGGGATACCTGCGGCCTCGGCGTTGCCGGCGGTCATCAACAACCCGGAAGCTGCAACCCCTGTCAGGGCTGCGGCACCCCCGGTAGCCTTGATAAATTCACGCCTCGTGAGGTTTTTTCTACTCCCGTCTTTCTTGTTTTCATCCATAATCAATCTCCTTTGCTGTTTTAGAGTGTGCTCATGTGCTGATTATTGGATCTGTCTTTATCGCAATATCTGCATCAGTATACTAGCAGATTGATGTGAATTAGGCATAAAAAAAGTGAAATCGATGAAAGATCGGACAGTAATGGCTGATATATTGATACGGGAAGGGTAGGTACGGTTGCATGCCACCAACGGGGGTATAATTTATTTTCGCACCATTGATGCAGGCATAAGAGATCTGTGACGGATTGAAGCCCCCCTGCCTTATGAGCAGGGGGGCTGTGCGATTATTTCAGATGCGGTTTTTCCATAACCGGGTCAGAGCCCGAGACGTTTTAGGAAACCACACTCTTTCCTGCAATCCGGCCGAAGACGATGCAGTCGAGGACAGCGCAGCTGCCGAGACGGACGGCACCGTGGATACCGCCGGCGATCTCACCTGCAGCATACAGTCCGGCGATCGGCTTGCGGTCGAGCCCGATGACCTGTGCCTTTTTATTGATCTGGATTCCGCCCATGGTGTGGTGCACCTTGGGCCAGACACGACATGCGTAGTAGGGGGCTGTGGTTATGGGTTTGGAATCTGTCTGCATGGGTCTTCCGAATTCCTCATCTTTACCCTGCTTGACATAGTTGTTGTGGTTGCTGATGGTTTCTTCCAGCGCTTTCACCGGGATCTTGTATTCGGCGGCCAGGGCTTCGATGGTGTCGAACTTCTTGGCGACACCCTTTTCAAGGATCTTCTCCAGTTTGGAGACGCGCTTGACTCCCTCGCTGTCGGCGACACAGATTGCGGGATGTCCCGTCTTGATGATGGCATCTGCGCGGATCTTCCGGTCCGCAAGCTCATTGATGAAACGCTTGCCCGTGGTGGGATCAACCATCACGCCATACACAAAGCCCCCCATGGCATTGAAGATATAGCCGATGCCCATGCCCTTTTCGTCGGGGCTGGTCCAGGGTCCGAGCTGTATCCAGGAGATCTGGACGGGGGTCGAGCCTATCCGGAAGGCTTCCATCAGGACTTCACCGGTTGCTCCGGGCTGATTGGTGGAATCCACGGTGTCGTTCAGCTTGGGATCCTGCAGGGTCCTGAAGTAGAGATCTCTGCTGAATCCGCCAGAAGCGAGCACGAGGCCTTTCTTTGCCTTCAGGAATTTTACGGTCCCGGAATTTTCATCAGGGAACTTGTATCTTTCCTGGATCTTCACGCCTACGACCCTGCCGTCTTTGTCCTGGATGATGGCCGAGACATAGGTCCTGGTTCTCACCTTGACGCCCAGGCTCTTGAGCTTTTCCGCTTCCTTGTTCACGATGGCAGAGCCGCTGCCGTTCCATGTGGAGTAGCTGCGGGGCACGGTGTGTCCGCCAAGATGGGTACACCGTTCCTTATACTCAACACCAAGGGCCTCTGTCCACTCCACTGCCTCTCTGGACTGTTCGGCAATCATCCGGGCCAGTTCGGGATGATTCATATGCAGCCCGGCCTTCATCATATCTTTCATCAGCAGTTCCGGTGAGTCCTTGATGCCTTCGGCCTCCTGCTTGGGAGAACCTGCCACGGCAAAGACGCCGCCGTTGATGATAGAGTTGCCGCCAAGCGTCGGCATTTTCTCGAGCACCGCAACCGAGGCTCCGGCCTGCTTGGCCTCGATGGCTGCTGCCAGACCGGCAAAGCCGCTGCCGATTATTACCACATCGACCTCTTCATCCCATTTCTGCGGCATATCGGCACCAAAGGCCTTCGTGGGACCGGCAAAGAGTGCGCCTGCAGCGACACCGGCTGCTGCAACACTTCCTGTGGTTTTGAGAAAATCACGCCTGTTGAGTTTCTTTCCGTTACCCTTGTTCTTTTCATCCATAGTGTATCTCCTTTACGATTTTATTAGATTTATCTGGCATGGTGAATTTGTAGCGGACGTGTTAATGATCGTGAGCGAATCAACCCACGTGATTCCCGATTGTTCCCTGGTAAATGTTTGCGACAGCTTTCCCATAAAATTATATCGTTTAAAAAATATAAAATCACAAAAACGGGTAGATGTATGTAGGCATATGGCTGATATTAATATAAGGAATGAATCTAAATAAATGTAGGAAAAAGCCGACTATGATAATGTTATCACATGGAACGAACAGTGGAGGGAGACGACAAGGTAGCTGAAGTATTGACATTTGATTGTTTTGATCACAAATGTCAAAAAAAACGCAGGAGAAAGAACGCTGTAGTACTTACGCCTAATGTGCAGTGGTGCGAGCTTTGAGAGGTCAGCAGTCTTGAGAGAGGTTTTTCATAGACAGCGGACCCGTACATAGAATTGGATTTCAGTAAGTATATTGTGCCTGGATCATGATGAGTCAAATCTGCCGGGAAGCATACCTGTAAGAACCTGAACGTCAAACCCGGCACCTTATATGGTAACCAGTGCATCTCATCGTATATTCGCTCCCCTTTTCATCAGGAGGAAGATATAACCCGATTTTATACAGATGAATTTTATTGAGAATGAATGAAATGCTCCTGAGGGGGAGTGTTGGAGATATGATGCATCAGCGTCGTGCCGGAGGACTGCTTGTCATGAACAGTGCCCTTAAATACCCACACGTGAGAGACTGGTGGCGCTTGGGTTGACTGATGTGCTATAAACCCGAATCATGAAATGAACATGCTGAAAAGGAGCAACACATGACCTTACAGGAAAAGATACAGAATATGGCGATTTTTTGCGACTTTGAAAACATCGCACTGGGGGTAAAAGACACGAAATTTGCCCAGTTCGATATGAACAAGGTGCTGGAGAGATTGCTGCTCAAGGGCAGCATCATCGTGAAAAAGGCCTACTGCGACTGGGAACGTTATAAAGTTCATAAGCCGGTGATGCACGAGGCATCCTTTGAACTGATAGAGATCCCTCATGTGCGGCAGTCAGGCAAAAATTCCGCCGACATCCGCATGGTGGTGGATGCCCTTGACCTCTGTTATACCAAATTGCACGTCGATACCTTCGTGATCATCAGCGGTGATTCGGATTTCTCGCCCTTAGTGAGCAAGCTCAGGGAGAACAACAAGCTCGTTATCGGGGTAGGGGTGAAGAACTCATCTTCGGATCTTCTCATTGCCAACTGTGACGAATTTATCTTTTACGATGATCTGGTCCGGGAGAGCGAAGCCAAAAAGCCCAGGGGAAGAAAACAAGCCGCGAAGACTACGGCAGGCGCGCCTGCTAAGGCCGAACAGAAGATGAATGCTGAAGAGGACAAGAAGCACAACGCTCTTGAGCTGGTCGTGGAGACGGTAGAGGCACTGTTTGCGGAACGTGGTGAAGATGACAAACTCTGGGGGTCGATGGTAAAGCAGGCATTGAAGCGGCGCAAACCTGGCTTCAGCGAGAGCTATTACGGCTTCCGGTCCTTCAGTAAGCTTCTGGAAGAGGCCCGACAGCGCCGCATGCTGGAACTTGAGCTCGACGAAAAATCCGGCAGCTATATAATCAAGAGTGTCATCCATGAGGAATAGCGCAAAAAACATCCCGGAGCAGCTCATTGAAAAAGTGCAGCTCTATTGTCGTTTCTGTGGATGCACCTGATTTGCTCAGCTGGTGAGATTCTTTGTTTTGCGCATACCCAGGGATGCGTCTGAATACGGTTATCCATAGTTTCTCGTGCAAATATGGGGCATAGATATTACTGCACCAGAAATGGTTTCTGGTGCAGTAATGGTGTGTTAATCCACAGACTGTGCCAGCTGAAGAATCTCCATGGGTAACTGTATCCCCAGCTTCTTCATCTGATAGGTGTCCACCAGGATCTTGAGTTCTTCCTGCATGAGGATCGGCATGGTTTCAGGCTGCGTACCCTCTGTGAGGATTTTTACCGCCTGTTTGCCGGAAAGCGACCCGATGAGCCCGAAATCCGCACCGACATAGAGTACGGCGCCGGGGAATTTCATGAGAACGAGGCTTATACCCGGGAGTCTGGTGGTCTTTACCACCTCGATGAGTTCTTTGCTGGGCTCGTAATCCCGCAGGCCATAGTAGGTGTCCAGCGGGATTGCAAAGGCCTGAGCTCCCTGATCGATGAGTTCCTGTGCAGCCGGGGTGATATGATCATTCTTGTTCACCTCTTTAGAGACGAATGTCAAGCCGGCTTCAGGGCCGCACCTCTTTGCCTCTTGCACGTGGGC
>CAYRCP010000063.1:0-9186 GCA_964422755.1 uncultured Bacteriovoracaceae bacterium
GTGACCGGCGGTATCCACGGATCGAACCGGCTGGGCGGCAATGCCACCCCCGACTGCGTGGTCTTCGGACGTATCGCCGGGACGAACGCCGCCAGGGAAATTCTCTAGCAGCGAAATCCTAAAAGGGACAGCGCAGGAACGGCGCTGTCCCTCCTTTTTCATGAAATATCCTCTCAGCTCACCCGGTGTTCATCTGTTGTGTGCACACTCGATATCTTGCTGCCGTAGGTGAGGTTGTACACCACCGGGATGACAACCAGGGTAAAGGCGGTAGATACGAATAATCCGAAAATAATGGACCAGGCAAGCCCGCTGAATATGGGATCAAAGGTGATGGGCCATGCACCGAGCATGGTGGTTCCTGCAGTCAGAACAATGGGACGGAACCGCACGGCACCGGATTCGATGAGCGCTTCCCGCACGGCAATTCCTTCCTGCACATTCGTTCGAATGAAGTCGATGAGGATGATGGCGTTTCGCTGGACAATACCGCCCAGAGCGATCATGCCGATCATGGCCGTGGCAGTAAAGAACACCGGGTCGGCAAAGCCGCCTACCGGATGATTCGTGATGAGATTCAGCAGCCAGAAACCCGGCATGATACCGATCATGGTCAGCGGGATAGAAAGCATGATCACCAGCGGCAGCAGATACGATGTGGTTTCATATACGAGCAGTACATAGATGACGAGCAATGCTGCGGCAAAGGCAATGCCGAGGTCGCGGAAGACGTCCAGGGTTATCTTCCATTCTCCCTCCCCGCGCCAGTCCACCTCAATGCCCGCAGGCAGAGGGTTGTCCCTGAAATGCGACTGCAATGAACGCACAGCATATGCCGGTCCCCTGCCGGCCATTTCCGAAGTGACATAGACCACCCGCTCCAGGTTTTTATGCATGATAGTCTTGTCATAGATATCCTCGGTGAAGCTTCCGAGTTCTCCGAGTTGCACGGCGTGTCCCGCTGTGCCTTTTACCGTGATGGTTTTCAGCATGCCGGTATCGGATCTCCTGGTGCGCGGCAGTCGGATAACGATGGGCAGTTCATTCACCTCTGTGGGGATGTGCATGGTGCCTGCAGACATGCCGCTCAGGGCAATATTCATGGTCTGTGCGATATCTTTTGTAGAGATCCCGTTCAAGGCTGCCTTTTCGCGGTCTACATGGAAGAACACCCTTGTCTGATCGGTCTCGACGGTATCATCGATATCCACCATGCCCTGCTCCACACTCATGCGATCCTTGATCTGCCCTGCAGCAGCTATCAGATTATCGTAGCTGTGATGGGGCTTGCCATACACTTCCGCCACCACGGTAGCGAGAACCGGCGGGCCCGGAGGGACCTCCACCGCATGGATTTGTGCACCCTGACTCTTTGCTATGGCCTCAATGTCCCGCCGGATACGCAGCACAATGGCATGAGAGTTCATCTCACGGTTGTCACGGTGCACGAGGTTCACCCGGATGTCGGCCATGTTTGAGCCTTCCCGCAGATAGTAGTGCCGAACCATGGCATTGAAATCCATGGGTGAGTTCGTGCCTGTGCTGGAGGTGAAATTGACGACCTCAGGGATCGTCTTGAGATAGGCCTCAACCTTTTCCACCACGGTATTCGTTGCTTCGAGGGTGGTTTTTTCCGGCATATCGATGATGAACTGAAACTCGTTTTTATTGTCAAAGGGCAGCATCTTGAGGGGAACCAGGCCGGTTCCTGCAAGGGCCAGGGATGTGATAAACAGCACGGTTATAACAAGCAGCATCAGCCACGATTTTGCACGAGAATCGATCAGAGGGGTGATGAGTCTGCGATACATGATGAGCACCGCTGTTTCCTTTTGCTCGCCGGCATGTTCTGTTTGGGGATGTTCCTTGAGGAGCTTGGATGAGAGCCAGGGAATGATAGTGAATGCAACCACCAGGGAACTGATCATGGTCAGCGGCACATTAAGCGCCATAGGGGTCATATAGGGACCCATCATGCCGGTGATGAAGAACATGGGAACAAACGAGGCAATGATGGCCAGGGTCGACAATACCATGGGCGGCATGACTTCTTTCATGGCCGAAGACACGGCCTGAAGGTGTTTGTACTTCTTCATGCCGGCAAAGCGGTAGATGTTCTCGACACTCACGATGGGATTGTCCACGAGCATACCCATGGCAAGGATCAGTGCGAACAGGGTGACGCGGTTGATCGTGTAGCCGAACAGATAGTTGAACAGCAGGGTCAGCGAGTAGGTGATAGGGATGGCCATGCCCACAATCACCCCTTCGCGCCAGCTCATGACCAGGGCAATGAGACCCACCACCGTGATAAGGGCCATGACGAGATTCACCACAAGGTCGTTGACCTTGTCATTCGCGGTTTCCCCGTAATCCCTGGTGATGACCACGTCCATATCGTCGGGAATGACGGTACGGCGAAGCTTCTCGATAGCGTGGCAGACCTCCCGGGAAACGACCACCGAGTTTGTCCCCTTTTGTTTCGCAACGGCAATGGTCACCGCAGGATAGCTTTGCCGGGCTGATCCTTCCGGGATATTCGGGGATGCAGGACCGAAACCGAAGCGGGTATAGGTGTTTTTTTCTGTCGGAGAGTCTGCAATCTTTGCCACATCTCTCAGGTAGACGGGGCGCCCTTCAAACATGCTGATCATCAGATTGCTCACCTCGTGGGCATCAGCAAGGAACGGGCCTGTCTCGACCCTGATGGATTCGCCTGCCTGATCGAACGTTCCGGCCTCGAGTTGAGCATTGGACAGGGAAAGGGCCCCCATGATCTCCATGGGTGAAAGGTTGTATGCCGACAGGCGTTCGGTATCGAGATAGACATGCAGCACCCGTTTCTCCCCGCCGTGTATGGTAATGCGTGAGGTGTTTTTGACATGTTCCAGGGAGCTGGCGACCTCCTGGGCGACCCGGTACAGCTCGAAGGTGCTGTGATGGCCGGAATACAGCGTGGCATTGACAATGGGAACGTCATCGATCTCGATGGGCTTGATTACCCATCCGGTGATCCCCGGGGTTGTTTTGTCTATGTTCTGGAAAACCTTGTTGTAGAGCTTGATAAGACTCTCCTCACGGTCCTGGCCGACATAAAAGCGCACGGTCACCACTGCCATGCCGGGTCTCGACATGGAATACACGTATTCAACCCCGTCGATCTGGTACAAAAGACGTTCAAGGCGGGATGCAACGAGCCGCTCCACCTCCTGGGCCGAACCACCGGGATACATGATCATCACATCAGCGAGTGGGACTACAATCTGAGGTTCTTCCTCCCGGGGAGTGATGCTCAGGGCGATTCCCCCTGCCGCCAGGCTCAAGATGATCAACAGGACCGGGAGATTACTGCCGAGAAAACTGTCTATGACGTTGGAAAGGAACGTATGTTTTGCCCTCACGGCTTATTGTTCCTTTACCGGGAAGAGTAATATTTTTTCACCACCGTTCAGACCGGAGATGATCTCGATTTCATCGGCATGGACCGGTCCGGTTCTCACCAGGCGGCGAAAGCCCCTGCCGTCTTCAACCACCTGAATCATCTCCAGTTGTCCGATGCGGTATACGGAATGTAAAGGGACACGTATTCCATCGCGGGCATCATCTTCGACATAGAGTCGGCCGAATGTCCCGGGAAGGATGTCCTGACGGACATCTTCAAGGCTCACCTTTATCTGCTGGGTGCGGGTCATAGGATCAACTTCGCTGACAATGGAGGTTACCCTGCCGGTGTACGTCCCCTTGGGCCGGTCAAGAATCACTTCCAGCTTCTGACCCAGGGATAATTTATCAACCAGCCGGAGGGGGACCGGTGCTGCGAGGCGCATGCGCCCGGGATCATAGACCACCAGGAGCAACTGCCCGGGATTTGCAAGATCTCCAGCCTCTATGCGCCTGTCGATGACAATGCCGTCAATGGGAGAGGTGATCTTTGCATATGACAGCATAACCTGAATGCGCTGAAGTTCGGCCCGGGCAGAAGCATACATGGACTCGGCAGCCACGAGGGCCTGTTCGGTGGTAGCCTTTTTTTCATACAGACCGCGGGTCCTTTTGTATTCGGTCTCGGCGAGCTTGAATTGAGACCCGGCAGCACGCAGTTGTTCCCTGATCTCGCGGTCGTCAAGGGTGACGAGCGTTTGATCCCTGACCACCCTGGTCCCTGCCGAAACAAAGACTTTTTGGACATAGCCCGGGATTCGTGAGCTCAGATGAATCTTTTCCTCGGATTCAACCGTTCCCACAACATCAATTCGAGGAATAACGCTCTGTTTGGTTACCGTGTATGTTTGAGCATTTTCCGGAACTGCAAAACCCGGTTCATAGTCGGCCTTGCCCGGGGATATCTTTGAGGTGCAGGAACCGGCTGCCCAGATGATGATCATGACGAGTCCTGTGATTGCCGCCAGTTCTCGCCAGAATTTTACCAACAAATGGTTGCGAGAGAGTTTTTTGTTCATCGAATCTCCTTCATTACTCGCAGATACGTGGCGCATATCTGCTCACCAGTGCGCCCTTTGCCCGCTCGAGGTTAGACAGCTCGGTGAGATACTCGAAGCAGGCCGAAACATCTCGCGACCGGATAACGGTAAGACCTACCTGGGCGGTGAGTAATTCCGTTATGTCTGCTGCCTGGCCCTTATATCGCTCCTGTGTGATGCGAAGCGACTCGGCTGCGCTTTCAAGACTCTTGCGGGTAACCTCGATGCGCTGCCTGGCTTCAACAACTTTCAGATAGGCCTGTTTCAGATCCAGGCGGAGCCGGTTGCGGGTCTTGTTGAATTCTGCCCGGGCAGCAGCAAGGCTGGAGCGTGCCAGAGATACGGTATTCCTGCGGGAAAAGCCGGTAAACACCTCCCATTCGAGGTTTGCCCCGACAAGATAGCTGCGCTGGGTATCATTGAATGTCTCACCATCATGGTATAACGAGCCGAAGGCATTGATGGTGGGGGTGTAGTCGCGTTGTGCCTTTCTCAGTTCCATCTCTTTTATATCAGATAAGATTCCGGCAATCGTCAGCTCCGCGCGGTCTTCCGCCCTTTCGATTTCCTCCGGCGGCAGTGCCGGTGAATCGTCCGGAATCATATAATCAAGTTCATCCGGGTTTTTAACCAGGTCCTTTCCTATCGCGGTGTTCAAGGCGGCAACAGTCAGCAACACGCTGTTTTGTGCACGAATGAGGTTTTCTTGAGACTGGCTGAGCTGTACCTCGAGATTGAGCACATCGGTCTTTACCGCACTGCCTGCCTGGTACCTTTCATTCGCTACCCGGAGGCTCTCCTGAAGGCTTGCCACCGACTCCAGTTCAACTTGAACAAATGCCTGCGCCTGCAGCACCGAGTAGAACGAAGCGCTGATCTGGTGTATCAACTCATTGCAAACAGCTTTGAATCGGAGACAGGCTACATCCGAGCCGGTGCCGGCAATCGCATAGTCAAATCTTCGTCTGCCAAAATCATATACCAGGTATCTCACCCCGACACTCATACGGACATTATTCGTATCATCGGGATTATTGAAGTCGAAAGCCGGGTCTGTTATGTCAAGGTCGCGCTGATTCAGTGCCATCATGAATGCCTGCGGCGGATTGTCGGTGCGCGCGCAGGTGGCGGAGACGGTAACCTGGGGGTAGTATGCTGCCTTTGATTTTTCCCTCATTGCACGTGCTGCATCGGTCTTTTTCGCAGCAGCTTCTATGTCGGGGCTTGAAATGAGGGATTCATGGATGCACCCCTCCAGGGTAATGGCACAGGCAGAATCGGGAGTGAGAAGATTCCCTCCGAAAGAAAAACCAACAAAAATAAGAACTCTCAGCGACAGAAACAGAAAGAACAGGATTCGCTCCATGCCGGTACCTCCATAAACAATATGCCCATAATGTTAAAAATATAAGGGAAAATTAAAGTGTCAATACATGGTAATTTATGTGCTCCCGTTTTTATTATCTCTTTCCTTGACAACTGTCTGCTTCTTGATATTTTATGATATAAACACATAAAAAAGTCTGTTTCCTCATTGCTTTGCAGGAAGGAAAAGACGAATGAACAGGAAAGAGAATCAGGAGAGGTAAACAAATCTGACGAACGGGATGAATTAACAGCGTAACCGTTTATTTTCTCATCAATAAGGGCACACAATACAATACGCACATCGACGAATTTTATTGGAGGAGAGAAATGAGAAAGAACAAGGGCAAAGTTTTTTTACAAAGGTTTTTCGGCTTCATGGCTGTTCTGGCAGTGCTTTTGATTTCCGTGCAGTCGATAAGCCATGCCCAGGAGGATAGCCCGAAAGCTGAGCGGAACAAGGCAGCTGCCATGGGCGATTGCGAGGCGTGTCATGGCGAAAAGATGGTGCCCGACGGGCATGTGAGCACCAAAGGCCTTACACTCAAGGACTGCGGGACATGCCACAGCGGCCAGATTACCGAACTGAAACACTCAATGCCTTCCGACCATGTGCACCAGCTCAGTAAAGTCAGCTGCGCAGACTGCCATGGGGATGCTGATCCGCCGGAGTGGGTGGGGACCGATGCGTGCTTGAAATGTCATGATATCGAGGAGGTTGCAAAGCGTTCCGATAAGGGTGAAGACGAAGAAAATCCTCATAACTCTCCGCACTACGGAACAGACCTTGACTGCGACCTGTGCCACCATCAGCACGAAAAGTCGGAGAGTTACTGTGCACAATGCCACGATTTCGATTTTGTGGTGCCCTCACCTATCACACCCTTTGAATATAAAGCACCCGCAGGTGCCGGAGGTGAGGCCCCTGGAGCTGCTGCGATGGACTGCAATACCTGTCATGGTGATGCACAGTACACTGAGAATTTCAACAAGACTCCACATGGTACACTGGGCTGCGTTGCCTGCCACCAGGGCATCACGGATTTCACCGCTCACATGAGTGGTGAGCAGAAACCGGAGAAGGTCTCGTGCGCGAAGTGCCATAAGGATGTTGCCAAGGAATATGCCGGCAGTTATCACGATGCAAAGCTCAATATGAGCTGCGAGAGCTGCCACACGGATATTCATCCCACGGAAACGGCCAAGGATGAAGGAAAGGTCGCAGTGATCAATAAATGCACCACATGTCACGGCAAGGACCCGGATTTCATATCAAAGGGGCATGCGGCAAGCGTCATGAAGGGCAACCAGGATGCAGCGACCTGTGCAGACTGTCACGGGGTGCACAATACCCCGGTGTTCGGCGACACCCCAGTATGTGTTGCGCGGTGCAGGGAGTTCTATACCCAGAAGTGTATATCCTGTCATAGTGATCCTGGCGTGGCAGAACGCAACAACCTTTCCGTTGCCACGGTTGAGGAATTCAAAGATACCTATCACGGCAAGGTGCTTTTCATGGGGTATAGCGAACGCGTGGCCGGGTGTTCGGACTGCCACACGGCACACAACATACTGCCTTCTGACAACCCCGAATCGCCGGTGAATCAGGCAAATTTGATTGAGACCTGCGGGAAGTGCCATGAAGGCTTCCACCCCCGGTTCGTGTCCTTTATCTCGCATCCGGACGAGAATAATCCAGAGCACTATTTAGCCCTGTATCTTGTCAGGATCTTTATGCTCTGGCTTTTAGCCGGTGTGTTCCTGTTCTTCTGGTTGCACGTTATCCTGTGGTGGAGGAAGTCTTACTGGGAGAAGAGCCGCTTGAAAAAGCTCGGCATCAAAGAACCCAAAGTTCTTCCGGAAGAAGAAGGATCCCGTTATGTCAAGCGGTTTGGTTTGAGAGACAGGATTCTGCACGTGACCCTGATATTGAGCTTCTTCGGTGTGGTCATCTCTGGATTCCCTCTCAAGTACTATGAGACCGCATGGTCCAAGGTAATTATGAACATCCTGGGCGGAGCAGAATACGCAGGACTGATACACCGCATCTCTGCAACCGTCATGTGGATTTTGTTCCTGTACGTTACATGGCTATCATTCAGGTTCCTGTTCCCGAAGAAAGTGGGAGTAAAAGGGTGGCTCGGCAGGCTGTTCGGCCCGGATTCGCTCTTCCCCAATCTCAAGGATTTTGCGGATATATGGGGTATGTTCAAATGGTTCTTCGGTAAAGGAGAGATGCCGAGGTTCGAGCGGTGGACCTACTGGGAGAAATTCGATTTCATGGCGGTCTTCTGGGGGATGTTCGTAATCGGGCTTTCAGGGCTTATCCTGTGGTTCCCTGAGGGATCGTCCTATATCCTGCCCGGCTGGATCATCAATGTCGCTACTATCGCACACTCGGAAGAGGCTTTCCTGGCTGCGATCTTCATTTTTACCGTCCACTTTTTCAATAATAGTTTCCTGCCCACCAAGTTCCCGATGGAAACATATGTCTTCACCGGCTGCTATACCCTGGAGGACCTCAAGAGAGAACGTCCGCTGGAGTATGAACGCATCAAGGCGGAAGGACGAATTGATGAGATGTGGTGCGACGGTCCGGGTGTCTTCACCCAGCTCTTTGCGGGGTTCTTCGGGCTATTCAGCATAGTGCTGGGATTGGTGCTGACGGTGCTTATCTTCTGGGCGATATTTATGTACTGATACCGGTAACTGCGCATGCAGCATATGTTCAGTTCACAGCAGAACATATGCTGCATGCAGTAAATTAGTATCCATGTTCGATCTTTCTGCAGATTGCAGACAAATCCGTGAGAACCACGATGCCTGATTTGTAGAGAAATGAGTTGTTCCAATGCGTCACTGACACCTCTCCACTATGATCCTCTGCGGTGCCGAGTATACGGTAAAGCCTCCGCCGCGTGCAAACCCTGCGACGGTCAGGTTCAACTCCTGTGCAAGCAGGAGGGTCTGATGCGTAGGTGCACCCCGGGAGAGGATGATGGGGACCTCGCTCCTCTTTGCCTTGTGCAGGATTTTCGATGAAGTCCTGCCGGTGCTCACAATGAGGGTTCCCGTAAAATCGACCTGGTCCATGAGTCCCCTGATTTCTGTCTTTAGGGCTTAAGGGACACAGTTTATTCAGGTTTATCACCGTAAAGCATACCTGGATCATTGAGGAGCATACTCAGCGATATCATACCACGAAGAGCACGAAGTACACGAAGGAACATATCCCTATGAACCCTGCTTTTCGATTACGCTGTGTAAAGTTAAGTCAATAGCATGCCAAGTAAAGTCATCAGTTGTTAAGACAGGCCTTTAGACAAGCTTCAATAAAAAA
>CAYRCP010000064.1:0-9130 GCA_964422755.1 uncultured Bacteriovoracaceae bacterium
CCCCGAATGATGGTGTCCGGCTTCACGGTATTGCTTTGATAATCAGCACACCTACGCTCAGTACTTCGGAGATGGTTTTATTGTGGACAGGGGGGGCGGTCAGGTTGCCCCTTCATGGAGCAGAAGCAACCTGACCTGGGTATTAAAAAGGTACTACTTTTCTCGTGTATACGGCCAGGCCATGATGCCGCCTTCCATGACCTTGACATTTTTCCAGCCGTTGGCTTCAAGGACCAGTGCTGCCTCGTATCCTCGCAGTGATATTTTGCAGTAACAGATAATTTCTCTGTCCTTGTCCCCGGGCAGTTCACCAAGCCTTCTCCTGAGGGCGCCCAGGGGAATGAGTGTCTCCCCGATGCCGAGGCGCATTTCCTGATACTCGTCAGGATCCCTTACATCGAGCATGAAGGGGTTCTCATGATTGTCGAACTTTGCTTTCACCGCCATTGAAGAGATTCCGTTGAGCCTGCCCTTGATCTTGTTCTGCATGATATGGGCGGTGGCGATGAAGTGATCGATGGCCAATGAAAACGGCGGGGCATATGGCAGGTCGGAATTCACGATATCTTCCACCGTCAATCCCCCCTGGATGGCCATGGCCCACTGTGCGATCTGTTTGCTCACGTTGCCTGGCCCCGCACACTGGGCACCGAGGATTCTGCCGGTTTTCCTGTCGGCAACCAGCTTTGTCACCAGGAGAAGGCCTTCCATGAACCCCGGCTTGTCAGGGCTCGCATTGATTACCGTGATCACGTCCTCATATCCGTCCTTATGTGCAGATCCCACGGACAGCCCTGTTGCGCCTGCCGAAAAATCAAACACCTTGCAGATGCCGGTCTGGATCGTGCCCGGGAAGGTGACAGTGTTCCCGGCAGCAGCATTTTCTCCGGCCACCCGGCCCTGCAGATTGGCAAGGTCACCATATGGTGCCAGCACCTTTTTGCCGGTTATGCGGTGCACGTTCTCCACACAGTCTCCGACTGCATAGATATCCGGATCGGATGTCTGCATGTATTCATCGACTTCTATCCCGCCTGTTACCCCGATTGTGATCCCTGCCTCTTTTGCCAGCCGGGTATTGGGAATCACGCCGATTGCCACAACTGCCAGCTCACAGGGCAATTCCGTGCCGTTGGCCAGTTTTACACCGGTGAGCTTGCCGTCTTCCCCGAGGAATTCCGCGATACCATTGCCGGTGATGACGTTTGCCGATTTTGTCTTGACATGGTTTTCCACCAGCTTTGCCAGTTCCCAGTCGAGGAACATCAGGAGCTGGGGCAGGAGTTCGATCACCGTGATCTCTATACCTGCCAGTTGCAGTGCCTCGCAGGTCTCGATACCGATGAGTCCCCCGCCGATGACCACTGCCTTTTTGATGGTCTTTTCATCCCTGACCTTTCTCAGAAAGTCGGCATCCTTCATGGACTGCAGGGTGGTGATACCATCCAGGTCGGTTCCCGGGATAGGGGGCATCCTGGGGGTTGCACCGGTGGCAATGATGAGCTTGTCATATTCCAGCGTTCCGTCTTCCCCGGTAAGGAGATTCTGATATGCCACGGTATGGTCTTCCCGATCTATGGCGGTTACTTCCGTATTTGTTCGTGCTTCGATTGCCTTTGCATTGAGATAAAACTGCGGGTCTCTCGTCACACCGGTCGGCGTACTCACGAGCATATTCCGGTCATCAAAGTATCCGCCGACATAGTAGGGGTACCCGCACGATGCCATGGAAAGATCAGCGTCTTTCTGCAGGACAATCACCTCGGCATCGTTGTCCATCCTTCTCGCCTTGGCCGCAGCCTTTGGTCCGGCAGCAGACCCGCCGATCACAACAATTCTCTTCTTATGTGTCATATAATCTCCTCGGATACGATTTCTTGTACCTGTTCTCTTCTCTGTTCAAACAGACGTATCTGTTTGCCTGCTTTAATTATAATGACATAGACCGTTAAGAGTAGTCATTGACATAGATCAACTTTTCCAGGAGATTTATGTTTATGGATAACAAGGCATTTCGTAACTATTCAGGTAGGAAGATGCCCTGAAAGAAATGCCCTTGGGGTACTAAAGACTGAAGACTGTCAGGAAAAGCGGGAATATGTCGCACGTTGAGGGCATGTCTGATGCGAAGATTTGCTGTTTTTTCCGCTAAAGTGCGGGAAAAAGTACTTTTGGATTCCTTCAGACTTCAGCCTAAACAGCTTCAGCCTGACAACATGAGTAGTTACGGCATTTCTACGGGCAACCGCGCTGTCAGACAGCCTTTCAGAAGAGCAGCTCGATATATTGGCTCTATCTGTCAGGGAAAAGACCTGTCATGCAGGACAGGTGATTATCAGTGAAGAAGACAAGACCCAGGTATTTTTTGTTCTGGTGAGCGGAAAGGTCAAGTATTCCATGGCCCTGGTGGAATGACTCTCTCAAGGAGATTCCCCAGAGACTGGCGACGTTTCTGCTCATTTCCAGTACGAAGGGTGACGCCGATGACAGGAATGTCCTGCACCTGCTTGTTTCGCAGCGGGAGCTGGCGAAGATGCTCGCTACTTCACCCGAGACATTCTCCCGCGTTCTGAAAAAGATGGCCATGCAGGGTGTTATTGAGGTCACGGGGTGTATTATCACCACCCTGGACAAAGAGGCCCTCGAAGATTTCGCGTAAGGCGCAAGGACGCTCCCTTGTCTGCCGAAGCAGGTGCACGGTTGTGGCTGTCTTTTCCTGACGCAGAGGCATACGCGCCAGGGTGTGTATTCCTTTCAGATTCATTCCCCTTTTTCAATTGATCGGGCAGCCGAATGCAGGTATGGATCATGCCTGCATTCAAGGAATACAAACAACCTGTGATCAGGATGCCGCAGGGAAAGAGAGAGAAATGGCTGACACGTTAACCACCGACAAAGCGGACAGATTCCAGACCGACAAGGTTCTCGCCATCGCAGGGGTGCATTTCATCCACGATATCTACACGAGCTTTCTTGCCCCGATCCTGCCGCTTATCATAAAAAATCTGGGTCTGACCCTGACGCAGGCAGGATCGCTCACGGTCTTCATGCAGCTCCCCTCCCTGTTCAACCCTTTTCTCGGCACATTAGCAGACAGAAAAAATCTCAAGCGATATTTTCTCATCGCAACGCCAGCGCTGACCGCCACGTTCATGTGCCTGATCGGCCTTGTACCGTCATTCGGCCTGCTGTGCGCCACCTTTCTTGCTGTCGGTATCTCTGTGGCTGCGCTCCATGTGGCTGCGCCGGTCATGACTGCTCAGCTCTCCGGGAAGTCAATCGGAAGGGGCATGAGCCTCTTTATGGTGGGAGGTGAGCTTTCCCGCACTGCCGGGCCGATCGTCGCGGTCTGGGCGGTCTCGAACCTGGGGCTTTCAGGCATGTGGCAGCTCATGTTTGTGGGGTGGGCTGCATCGGCTGTTTTGTGGTGGAGGCTGAGAAAGACCCGCGAGAGTGCGCCGCACAAGAGCAGTGCGTCGCTTACCGCCATGCTCAAAGAAATGAAGATCATCATTGCCGGAGTGTTCGGTATCCTTGTCGCGCGGTCCTTCATGGCATCGGCCATTACCACGTACCTCCCGACATTTCTCTTTGGCGAAGGGCACTCTCTGTGGTTTTCCGGGATCTCTCTGACAATATACGAGGCAGCCGGAGTGGCAGGTGTTTTTTTATCAGGGACACTCAGCGATACCATCGGCAGGAGAAAGGTCCTGCTGGCAGCAACCCTGTTGTCTCCGGCAATGATGTTTGCCATGCTCTTTGCAGACGGTTCTCTGCTCTTTGTTGTTTTGCTTCTGCTGGGATTCTCCACCATCGCAACCGGGCCGGTGCTCATGGCCGTAATGATGGAAAACGCGGGAGCCAACCGGGCAGCTGCCAACGGCACGTACATGGCCATCAGTTTCGCAATCCGGGCAAGCGTGATCCTCTTGATCGGGGCGGTGAGCGATATCTACGGCATGCGCCCGGCCTTCCTGATGTGCGCCGGTGTTGCCTGCATCGGGATCCCGTTTATCGCATTGCTGCCGAAGTCCGGTAATGCATATGAAGGTCAGAATCCCGCCCGGCCTGTGTAGTGTCACGATGCCCTAATCGGGCAATAATCTGACCCGTGGCATTTCCGATGAAGAACTGGCGGCCTGCATCCATACCCTGGCGCAGATATGCCGCAATATTGATGAGGAATAGGTTAATTTTTTTATCGGATAAACATGATTAGGCAAGTAATTCTCGTTAGAGATCGAAAGGATTTAAATAATGCAGCACACCAACGAAAACGGGACTGACGGCCTGTACACACCCATGCTCAAGCCCATAATTTTATCGATAGCCATGATCACGGTAATGTCTGGCGCGGCCGTTTCACCGGCCCTGGGTGTGATCGCGGCCGCTTTCCCCGGAGATAGCATCACGCTGGTCAAGCTCGTCTCGACCTTGCCGCAGCTGTTTATCATTCCATTTTCTTTTCTTTCCGTCTGGCTCTGCCGCCGGTTTTCGAAACGCACGGTCCTGATCACAGGATTGATCGGCTATATCCTGGGTGGCGCCTGCGGCGGGCTGGCCTGGTCGCTCAACTCCCTCCTGTTTTTCCGAGGTGTCCTGGGTATGGGCGTAGGGCTGATCATGCCGATCTCGACGGCCCTGGTGGCCGATTTCTATCCCGTCCGACAACAGGCAGGGGTCATGGGGCAGGTCACGGCCTGCAACGCCTTGGGGGGTATCATTGCCGTGATTCTTTCCGGCTGGTTGGCCACTGTTTCATGGCGTTGTGCGTTCTGTATTTACCTGCTCGGCCTGGCGGTGTTTTTTCTGGTAGCTGTCTTCATGCCTGAACCGCACAGGTCTGAACGCCATCAGCAAAAAACGGGCCGATTGCCACTTGATGTATTCTTTTTCAGTGGCGGCCTCATGTTTGTCATGGCGGCCTTCTACACCGTTCCCACCAACATGGCCCTCTTTATCCATGCCGGCGGAATCGGAGGTTCCTCGCTGGCAGGGTTCACCATGGGGCTGCTCAACGCGGTGGCCTTCATGGCCGGTATCATCGTGGCACAAACCCGGCGCCTGCTCGAAAGCAGTCTCGTGCCAGTGTTGCTGGTGCTCATGGGCCTAGGCTATTTGGTGATCACGCGGTCCACCTCGCCAGCCATGCTGATGCTGGGGGTCGCCTTGGTCGGGGTCGCCTTCGGCACCTTCATGCCGCTGCTTTTTTTGGGGGTGTCGAGGGGGGTGCCGCAGGACCAGCGCGTCATGGCAATGGCCGTGGCCTCGAGCATGCTGTATCTCGGCCAGTTTATTTCGCCCGTGGTGTTCGACGGCATCTCGAGTCTGCTTGGCCGGACAGATCATGGATGCCCCTATCTGATTCTGGCATATTCTTGCGGAATTCTGGCAGTGGTCTGGCCTATAGCGGGCTGGCTGATCGATCGCAACACACAAAGGACATCAGTCGGATCTCCCTTGCGCTATGAGTCCGGTGAACGGGAAATGGCCGGGATAAACACGGCCGGACGCAAGAATAACCCCACTGGGCATGCAGGTTGTCAGGCGCGATCAAACAATGAAGAGGAGCGTATATGAAAACATTGCTCCTGCATTACACCAAGACAGGGCATACCCTCGAAGCAGCCGAGGCTGTGGCGGAGGGTGTTCGCGCGGTCGGATCACGGTTGATCCGGTCAGGGTAGACGTATTCGATCCTGAATACCTCGCCGGGTATGATGATCTCATCAGGGCTACTCTCTTTTTTTTCCGGAACCCCAGAGAGGATCATCACCAAAGCGGTTCATCCACCACTCCTGGCCAGACAGATACTTGGCAACTTCTTCCTGCGTAAAAGAATATCTATAGTGATTACAATACTCAGCAATGATTTCAAAGGCGGCAATGAGCTTTCTTGTCATCTCGATGCATTGATCGCTGTCTTCACTGCATTTGTCCGGGTGCCATTTACTCAGGAGTTCGCGGTACTGCGCCTTGATCTCCTGCATGGAGGCATGCTCAGGCAGCTTCAGCAGTTTTCTTGCTTCAGTGATTTTATCATATTTATTCATATATCATGCCTGACATGCATTCTCTTGTTCATGTCCTGACTGTATCATGTCCCGCGATTTCCAGGAAACAACATCGACCGCCTCGTCGGCACGGCCGGTCATGTTCATACTCCATAGTGCCTGGCAAACGTTGCGTCAGATCTTCTTGCGTGCAACCCTCGCGGCGAGCAGCACGGGATCATATACCGGGGAGAAGGGCGGGGCATAGGCCAGATCAAGCTCGAATACCTGGTCGATGGTCATTGAGTTGTATATGGCAGTGGTATATACGTCGATCCGCTTGACTGACCCGAGGTTGCCCGCAAGCTGAGCGCCGAGGACGCGACGGTCCTTTCTGCTGACAATGACCAGGGAGGTTATGGGAGCCGAGCCAGGATAATACCTTGCGCGGTCTCTCGAAGTGACCATGACCTTTTCCGGCTCCAGTCCCAACTCGTCTGCCTGTGCAAAGGAAAGCCCGGTGCGCGCGACACCCAGGTCGAATATCTTGGTGATGGAGGCGTTCATGACCCCTGCAAAAGGCTGTTCCTCACCCGCAATATGCATGCCGGCAAGGAGACCCTGCTTGTTGGCCTTGAGCGCCAGCGGGGCATGAACCTCGATCCCGAAGTTGGTCATGTTGCTGGTTGCGCAGTCTCCCGCAGCATAGATCGTATCGATGCTGGTCTGCATGAACTCATTGACCCTGATTGCCCGGCCGGCACCCAGGGTAATTCCCGCGGCCTCGGCAAGTTCGCTGTTGGGAACGACACCGATAGCAAGCAGGACTGCATCGGCCTCGATAACGTCGGTATCGCGAATAATGCCGATCTTGTCGCCTTTTTGCTCCAGACCGGAGAAAGAGTGACCCAGACGAAGGTTTACGCCCTTTTCGGACAGTTTATTCTTTATGATATCGGAGATTTCCTTTTCAAAGGCGCGGTGGAGGTCCTCCCGGCGGTGGACCAGCGTTGTTTCGATCCCCTGCTCACGGAACGATTCCACGGCCTCGAGCCCGATATAACCGCCGCCGATCACGGCGATGCTCCGGGGTTTGTGTGCAGCGATAAAGTCTTTTATCCTCGCTGCATCATACAGATCATTCATGGTGAAGACGGTTGAATACCGGCCCGGCTCAACCCCCATAGTCTGAGGGCGGGCACCGGTTGCGATGATCAGTCGGTCGAACGATTCGTCAAAACGACTGCCTCCCGACTCGACAGTAACGGTGCGCTTTGCCGGATCAATGGCCAGTACGTTGTGACCGAGACGCAGATCGACCTTTCGTTTCTGCCGTGCCTCCTCAGGGGTGACCTCCACCAGATCGTGCATGTCTCCGACTGCGCCTTCGACAAAATAGGGAATGCCGCATGCAGCATAGGAGATATAATCCCCCCGCTCGAAGACAATGACCTCGTATCCGCTTTTTTGCCGTTTGATCTGGCTGGCAGCGCTCATACCCGCTGCATCGCCGCCGATAATGATTATTTTCATGGTGCAACCCCCTTGTATATTCCGGTTGCCTGTTGAATGTCTGTGAATACAATTATAAAATGACATTGATTGTCCATATCTGTCAATAACAAGAATACTATTAAAGATTTCTGCATGTAAGCCCCTGAGTCTTTTATCCTGGGGTTTCAAAAAAGGCTTGACAGCTATTGTTCATTTGGCCATTATGCCAAATGTAGGATATAACAATGAACGAAGAGATTTTGGCAAAATTTGAAGCACGTTCGCAGATAATGAAGGCACTGGCTCATCCTGCGCGCCTTCTGATTGTTGATGAACTTTCGAAGAATGAGCGTTGCGTCAATGACCTTACCGCGATGATCGGCGCAGATATGTCTACCGTTTCACGGCATCTGGCTGTGCTGAAAAATGCCGGCATCATCCAGGACAAGAGGCAGGGTGCGCAGGTCTACTATTCACTGAGTATCCCGTGCGTAATGGATTTCTTTGCCTGCGCTGAGAAGATCCTGGAATCCAGGCTCAAGAAACAGCTCAATGTAATTCAGAAGTAGTTGTATTTACCGGGTTCCCCTGAGAAGAGAAGATTGATGAAGGAGAGGTATGTACTATGAGTATTTATTGCATCGTGGTGTTGCTGGTTACCGGTTGTGTTGTTGGGTTTGCTGGAGGCCTGCTTGGGATTGGCGGGTGTTTCATCATGGTTCCGGTTCAATACTGGGTATATACCGGCATGGGAATCGATCCTGGTCTTGCCATAAAGATAGCATTCGGCACCAACCTTTTTGTGGTTCTGCCGACAGCAATAAGTGGTTCCCTCGCGCACAACAGAAAGGGAGCTGTGCTGTGGAAGGCGGCCCTTTATCTGGGGTCATGCGGGCTTATCGGGGCTATTGCCGGTTCAACCATAGCGAGTCATATTCCGGGTATTATCCTTAAAATAACCTTCGGGGCAGTCATTCTTGCCGGTGGAATCAGGATGCTGACGGCAAAGCCGCCGAAGATCGATGATGAACCGCAGGACAATCCCCTTATCTGGATATTGTGGGGGCTTCCGCTCGGCCTTATTACAGGGTTTGTCGGTATCGGCGGTGGCGTTGTCATGATACCTGTCATGACCCTTTTCCTGAAGTTTAAAATGCACAAAGCAGTGGGAACATCAACCGCCGTGATGATTTTCGCCAGTATCGGGGGGTTAATCGGATACATTATAAACGGATTGGGTGTTCCGGGCATACCCGCACCTCATCTGGGTTATGTGCACATATGGTCGGGACTGTTGCTGGCAGTAACGAGTATCCTGATGGCCCAGGTCGGGGCAAGGGCGGCACATTTGCTCCCTGCCAGACAGTTGAAACTCATTTTCATCGCCGTCATGTTTTACATGGGATTGAAGATGATCGGAGTCTTTGAATGGCTCAATCTGCCGATTTAAGGGATGGTCTTACTGTTTCAGCCATGAGCAGGCAGTTATCTCAACGAAGATGCGTATATTTTCTTAATCCTTCTTTTCATCGCTGTTTCTGCATGGTATGCACCGAAAGATGTGGCATCATCTGACAGTGTAACCGCACCCGGGAGGGAAGAAAACAGTGCCACCATACTGGTATGATGGCACTGATGCATAA
>CAYRCP010000065.1:0-8943 GCA_964422755.1 uncultured Bacteriovoracaceae bacterium
GGGTGGATATCAAAGAGGTTGCATTCGAAGAGACGCCAAAGGGCGAATATCTCTGCGTTACCAGAACGATCCCCGGAAAGCCGGCCATCGAGGTGCTGCCCGAGCTTCTTGAGGAGCTGATCTCTCGCATACACTTCCCCAAGACCATGCGGTGGTCGAATCCCGATGTGCGGTTTGCCAGGCCGGTACACTGGATCCTCGCCCTGTTTGGCGATGAGGTGCTTCCGGTAAAATTCGGCAATATCAACGCCTCAAACAGCACGTATGGAAACAGGTTCATGACCGATGGTGCGCTTGAAGTGAACACCCCGGACGCATATGAAGATCTCCTTGAAGCCAACTATGTAATTCCCAATGTTGAAAAACGGAAATCTCTCATCTGGGACGGCATCAGCAAGCAGGCCCAGGCCCTGGATGCACAGGTAATCGATCGCGATCTCTTGGATGAAGTAGTGAATATCGTGGAATATCCTCATGTTATCGTGGGAAGCTTTGACGAGTCTTTTCTCGAGCTTCCCACCGAGGTACTTGTCACCGTGATGAAACATCATCAGCGGTTTTTCCCCCTGTACTCGCGTGATGAAGACGCCAAACTGCGCGCCTATTTTTGCGCGGTAAGCAACATCATCCCAAAGGACGATGCCCTTGTCCGCAGAGGCAACGAGCGTGTGCTAAAGGCCCGGCTCGATGATGGTAAATACTTCTTCGACGAAGACCTCAAGGTGCCTATTGAGGAATATGCGCGCAGGCTCAAGGACGTTATCTTCCACAAGGACCTGGGTACTTCCTTTGAGAAAGTCGAGCGGTTTACGTCTGCAGCGATGTATCTGGCAGATATCCTGGCCCCGGAAAAGAAGGACAAGGTCAAAGAGGCCGCATACCTGAGCAAGGCGGACCTGAACAGTCTCATGGTCTGTGAGCTGCCGGAGCTGCAGGGAATTATGGGAAGGGAGTATGCCCTTCATCAGGGTCATGATCCCGAGGTCTCAGTGGCAATACACGAACACTATCTCCCCACGTCTGCAGAGGATGACCTGCCAAAAGATATCATCGGGGACCTGGTGGGCATGGCAGACAGGATAGATACCATCTGCGGATGTTTCGGCATCGGCCTGATCCCCACCGGAACCTCGGATCCCTATGCGCTTCGCAGGCAGACCATTGCCATCGAGAATATCCTGCTTGCAAAGGGTTATCGAATATCCATATCCCTTCTGATAGATCAGGCATTGGCAAATCTGGCCCCCAAGCTGAAACGGGACGGTTCCGAGGTAAGGGAAGATGTCATTTCATTTTTCAAGTCTCGTTTTGTGGCACTCTTACACGGCAGGGGCATACCCGGCGACGTTATCGAGGCTGTTCTGCGCGATTTTGACGATCCTGTCGATACCTTCATGAGGGCAGAGGCAATAGGTATTGTTAAAACCGAGCCGTGGTTCGAGTCCATCTGCGCCGCATCGAAGCGGGTGGAAAATATCCTCAAGAAAGTAGATGCGAGCCCTGAGATAGCCATAGATCTCTTTGAAACCGATGAGGAGAAAGCCCTGTATAACAGCTTCAAAGAGGTGGAGAGTTCCTTTATCAGCTATGCGGGCAAGGGGGAATACACCTCGGCGCTGAAGCTGTTGGCCGATCTCAAGGAGCCCATTGACCATTTCTTCGATAAGGTGCTCGTGATGGCAGAGCATATCCCCACACGAAATAACCGCATCGCCCTGCTGAATGCACTGGTGAGACTGTTTGACAAGATAGCGCAATTTTCCAAGATATCCACGTAGGCAATGAAGGGAACACTGCCCAGTCAGGGTATACGCCGGAGGCCGGAGGATACCGGCAAAGGGGACATGCGGGATGCCTTCTCCATCGATGTGGACAGGATCCTTCACTCCCGGGCCTATACCTCCTATATCGATAAAACCCAGGTGTTCTATCTCGTCGGTGACCAGGGTATTTCTCACCGGGTGATCCATGTGCAGCTGCTCAGCCGAATCGCCAGAACCATCGGGAGAAAACTGGGGCTGAACGACGACCTCATCGAGGCCATCGCTATCGGCCATGATATCGGACATCCTCCCTTCGGGCACGATGGCGAGCAGTATCTCCATGAGCTTTGCCTGAAAGCGGGGATCGGGGCGTTTCGGCATAATGTTCAAGCCATCGAATCTCTCGAACGGATTGAAAAGCAGGGCAGGGGGCTCAACCTCACCATTCAGGTGCTCGACGGCATCCTCTGCCATAACGGAGAGACCACGGAGCAGGTTGTGTCTCCGGAGCACACACAGACCTTTGGTGATTTTGACAAAAAACGCATATTGTCGAAGCAATTAGGTAATCCTCTGCCCATGACCATGGAGGGGGCCCTGGTGCGGGTGGTGGATACGGTAAGTTATATCGGCAGGGATATTGAAGACGCCATTTCACTGGGCATCATTGCACGCAACGATATTCCCGAAGATGTCGCATACGAACTGGGGGATACCAACGGCAAAATCGTATATTCCCTGGTGGACGACCTCATTCACCATTCCAGTGAACGTGAGATCGCATATTCTGCCCGTGTATTTGATTTGTTGAAAAAGCTCAAGGAATTCAACTACAATAAGATATACCTCAACAGCCGGGTCAAGGCAGAGTCCACGAAGATCCAAACCATGTACACCCTGGTGTTCGAGCGGCTCGTTGAGGACATCGAGTCGCAGAAGAAGGACTCGACCATTTATGTACAGTTTATAGGTGGACTCGATGCAGGCTATGAGAGAGAACACGTACCTGCAGAGATCGTGCGGGATTTTATCGCAGGCCTGACAGACACCGCCTTCCTCAGGGTTTTTAATGCGCTCTTTGTGCCGAAAACTCTCGGTTAGGGATCGGCCGGGCGAGAGTTACCGGGGAAGAAGTCAATCATTACGCAGATTCATGTCTCATGAGTGTATCAACCACTACCCTCATCCATAAACCCGCAGGACCCTATCCCCTGAGCACGTGCCCTACTTCCAGCTGCGCTTATCAAGCATAAGCGGGGAGTCTTCACCGATGGTGCCGGGGGCGCTCGCTTCAATGGCATCGATCTTGACCGTGCAGATTTCTGTGAATACGGTATCAAATCGCGATTTGAGCATGTCGAGCTCGCTGCCGTGTTGCGCTGTTTCAATGTGAACCGAGAGCGTATCCCTGTGGCCAGACCTTGTGATGATCACCTGAAAACGGTTACCCGGAAAGCGGGCGCTGACTCGAGCCAGCTGGCTCGGCGCTATGAACATGCCGCGAACCTTGACGGCATCGCCCACACGGCCTGCAATGCCACTGAGCATCTGTGATGTCCTGCCGCACGGACAGGTATGATCCACAATGCTGGAGAGGTCGCCGGTGCCGAACCTGAAGAGGAAGAAGATGGGATTGAACCTCGTGACAACGATTTCGCCGAGTTCTCCCGGGCCGAGCCGCCTGCCGGTATCCGGGTCCACGATCTCCACTAAGACCTCTTCACAGATGTGCCATGCCTTTTTTTCGCAGCATTCGTATGCAATATCCCCCACCTCTGTGGCGCCGTACATCTGGTAGGTATCGATCCCGTATGTTTTTTCGAAAATCGTTCGCAGCGAAGGAGGGAGAGGCTCAGCCCCAAAGCTCGCTCGTTTTAGCTGGAAATCGCTTTTGAAATCATGGCCGAGCTCTTCGGCCTTTTTGATGATGGCCATCAGGAAGCTCGGGGTCCCCGTATACCCGGTAATGCCCAGATCCTTTATCAGCTGGACCTGCTGCTGGGTGCCCGAAGAACCGGATGGAACAACGGTGGCGCCAACGCTTGCCAGTCCCTCGTGGAACGTCAGGCCTGCAGCCACCATGTGGTAGGTAAAGGCATTGAGCACGACGTCTCCCTTGCGGAACCCGGCAGCTGAGTATGCCCTTGCCCACAGGGGATCTTCCGATCCCAGGTGGGGCTCGTACACAGGCCCGGGAGAGGTAAAGATACGTTCGATCTGGGCATGTCTGTCGGCAAATCCCCCGAAAGGCGGATCGGCGGCCTCGAACTCGACGAGTTCTTCACGGGAGATAACCGGCAGTTTTTCGAGATCGTCTACCACCTGAATATCCATCGGGCTGATCCCGATCTCGTCGAACATCTTCTTTACCCGAGGTGATCGTTCATACCCGAGATTCACCATCTCACAGAGACGCCGGTTATCGTATTCCCGCCGTCTCTGCGGCGTCATGGTTTCTTTTTCATCAAAGAATGTCGTCATAAAAGCTCCTTTAATAGACTGGAGTGTTGGAGTAAGGGAGTACTGGAGTAATGGATAAAGAAAAGAATCGGCTGTTTATTATGTTGTGGTAATGGAAAAAAATATTAAGTATTTTGATTAGGTTATTCATATAGTGCATTGTTTTCCTTTACCATCAAAGTGTCGATCCATTCCCCATTCTCTTTCTTCTGTTCCAGGCTTTCGATAAGTTTTAATAATCCGTTTTCTAGTTTATATGCCAGAGCGTCTAAGGTTTGAAATTGTTCAAGGGTTATCTGCCCGGATTTTCTACAGGCATGAAGGCCGGAGACAGATTCACCGAGTGAGCCCAAGGCAATATTGAGGAAATTCAGATACTCACGAATTGAGCGTCTGCAATAACCCTCTGCAATATTTCGATGTACGGAATCTGCCGAGGCTATGGCCTGTGATGCCACACGTTTAAGCACATAAGGGAATTCAGGAAAAATTGAACAGGTGAGAGCATAGTACGCAACAGCATCATCCCAGACCCGCAATTTCTGATACCCCCGATTTTTATTTCTCCGCATCTCCCGTCTCCTCCATATCATTCCATTACAATAGTACAGTCTTTTTTCTCCCAGTACTCCAACACTCCAGGTATTTTATTCTCCCCCAACACGCCAGATTTTTTCCATAGCCTCAGTCTTTCAGTTTTTACCCAACACTCCATCACTCCAGTACACCAGTCTTTTAAATCTTCCCCAACACTCCATTACTTCAGCACTCCATTCTTCTTATCTTCTCTCAACACTCCAGACTTTTTCCATTGCCTCGATCCTTGTGTTTTTGAGTCTTTTACCCGCTACTCCAACACTCCATTACTCCAGTTCTAGAGCCACCTCTTCCTTCGCCGGTACGATTTGATGTCCGTATACGATCTCGCCTTTCCGCCGGTGCCAACGCCCAGGTAAAACTCTTTTACATCCGGGTTTTCTCTCAGGTCTGCTGCTTTGCCCTCCATGACGATCTTCCCGTTTTCCATGACATAGCCGAAGTGGGCGATCTGCAGGGCCATGTTGGCATTCTGCTCCACGAGCACGATGGTGGTTTTCTGCTCCTGGTTGATCCGCTGAATAATACGGAATATCTCCTTGACCACCAGGGGGGCCAGGCCCAGGGACGGTTCGTCCAGGAGCAGCAACGTGGGATGGGCCATGAGGGCGCGGCCCATGACGAGCATCTGCAGCTCACCCCCGCTGCAGTATCCGGCTAAAGATTTTCTGCGCTTTACCAGGGCCGGGAAATAGTCATAGACCATCTCCAGGTCTTTCTTGTACGGTTTCAGCCAGCGTGTTGCCGTGCCCACCTTGAGGTTTTCTTCGATGGTGAGGTACTTGAACGGCTCCCTGCCCTCGAGCACCTGGATAATCCCCTTGCGCGTGATCTCCTCGGGAGAGGAATTCTGGATAGTTATTCCGTCATACAAAACAGAGCCGTCGGTTACCTTGCCGTTTTCCGGCTTGAGCAGGCCGGAGATGGCTTTGAGTGTTGTTGATTTTCCGGCGCCGTTGCTGCCGAGCAGGGAGATGATGCGGTTTTTCTCCACAGACAGGGATACCCCCTTGAGCACCTGGATAACATCCGAATAGACAACGCTGATGTTGTTGATCTGCAATAATATATCGTTTTCCATATCTTTTTGCCTCAGTAGGAAAAAGGCCACAGCCGGAAGTTCGAGCGTATAATCCGCCATACCTCTGCCAGGCCTTTTGGTTCAAAGATAATAAAGAGCACGATAGCAAGACCGAAGGCAAATTCCCTCAGTGCTCCCAGATTGAGTCCGAATGATGCGGTAAGCCCCATGTTCATAAAGGCATCTGTTACCATGCGCAGTATCTCGTTGAGCCCGGTGATAAAGACCGCGCCGAAGATGGCGCCGGGTATGCTGCCCAGTCCTCCGATAATAACCATGGCGATGTATTCAACAGAGAGCCCTAAGGTAAAGGGTTCGGCGGTTATGCTGATGGAGTAATATGCCCAGATGGCACCGGCAAAACCGGCATAAAAGGAGCTGATGGCAAAGGAGAGCAGCTTGTAGGCGAAGATGGGGATCCCCATTCCCTCTGCAGCCCGGTCATTGTCCCGTATCGCAATGAAAGCCCTGCCAAACCGCGTGCGCATGATATTGACCGCCATGAGCGTGAGTGCCGCAAGGCAGACATAGATCACAAAGAAAAATCCGCGATCAGAGCTTATCTCGAGGCCGAAGAGTGTGGCTGCGGGAAGCGTGATTCCCATGGTCCCCTGGGTGAGGCTTTCCCAGTGGACGAGGATGTATTCGATGATGAACTGTCCGGCAAGGGTGGCGATGGTAAGGTAGAGCCCCTTGAGCCTGCCCGAAGGGATCCCGAAAACCATGCCCACCAGGGCTGTAACAAACCCTGCTGCGGGTACTGAAAGCCAGAAGGGGAACCCCAGCCTGGTAGCGAGAATTGCACCGGCATATGCCCCTACGCCGAAGAAGGCCCCGTGCCCCAGGGATATCTGCCCGGTGAATCCGATGAGGATATTGAGACCGAGGGCAGCAATGGCTGCAATCCCCATCATGTTGAGCACATAGAGGAAGTACGGTCCGCTGATAAACGGCAGCACGCCGAAGAGCCCGAGCAGGCCGGTCCACATCCAGACCCTGCCGAAATCGGTCTCGAAGATGGAGATCTCCTGCTTGTAGTGTTCTTTATAGTTGCCGCACGGATGAAATTGCAGTTTTCGCATGTTCGCTCTCCCCTATACCCTCTCGATCTCCACCAGGCCGAAGAGCCCGTAGGGTTTTATCAAGAGGATGAAGACCAGGATGACGTAGGGTATGACGTCGCGCAGAGACGGCGAGATATACCCTCCGGTAAAGGTTTCCAAAAGCCCGATGATGATCCCCCCGATGATGGCGCCGCCGATGCTGTCGAGGCCGCCCAGGATCACGACCGGGAAGACCTTCAGCCCGATGGCACTGATTTCGTGCACATTGGTGCCGTTGATGATGCCCAGAACAATACCGCTCATGCCGGCAACGAGCGCGGCAATGGCCCATGACAGGGCAAAGACCTTTTTCACGTGTACACCAAGCGACATGGCGGCTGTCTGGTTGTCGGCAACCGAGCGCATGAAGATGCCCTGCGAGGAGAATTTGAAAAACAGGCCGAAGAGCACGAGAAAGCCTATGCCGATGCAGGATGACGCGACATAGACCGGGGGCACATAGATGGCCCCCAGGTGCAGGGCAAGGCCCTCAGGGAGAAAATCAGGGTAGGTGTGGAGGTTGCCGCCGAAGATGAACAGGAGCAGGCCCTTGAACATGGCGGAAAGCCCAACGGTGAGCATGATCACAAAGATGAGCTGCTCGCCGATAAGGGGACGTAAAAAGACACGCTCCACAATGAAACCGAGCACAAAACAGCCTGCAAGGGTAATGACAAATGCCAGAGCAATAGGCAGATGCGCCCAGGTTGAGAGCACAAGAAAGATGAAGGCTCCTATGGCCAGGAGTTCCCCGTGGGCAAAATTCAGTACGCTCGATGACTTGAAGATCATCACAAAGCCCATTGCAGAAAGTCCGTAGAGCAGGCCGATGCTGAGTCCGTTTACCAGAAGCTGGAGGAAAAAATCCATAATAGTCTCCTAATCCACCGTTATTACTTTTACTGTTGTCTGAATCATGCCCACATGGCCGTCCCGGTAGCGGACCTTGCCTTCCACCTCGAGTTCCTCTTTTCCGGTATACATGGCCTCGATCAGGTCGAGGTAGAGGCCGTATACGAATCTTCTGCGCACCTTGCCCGTGCGGGTAAGCTCTTCATCGTCGGCATCCAGGAGCTTATAGAGCAGGATAAACTTGCGGATCTTCATGGGCTCGGGCAGCTGGTCATTCACCTCTTTGATCTCTGCCAGGACGAGGTCTTCCACCTCGGGTATTGCGGAGAGGTCGGTATAGGTCGTGTACGGGATCATGCGTTCCTCGGCCCAGTTGCCGACGTTGCCCATGTCAATATTGACCAGTGCGGTAATATACGGCCGGGCCTCGCCGAAGGTCACGGCCTCCTTGATGAACAGCGAGAATTTCAGACGTGTTTCGATAAAATCCGGAGAAAAGGCATTGCCCTTTTTGTCGCGGATAATATCCTGCTTCCTCCCGATGATGAGGAGATGGCCGTCATCGTCGAAATATCCGGCATCGCCGGTTAAGAGCCACCCGTCGTTAAAGGCCTGATCGGTGGCTTCATAATCGTTATAATAGCCGGCAAAGACGGTCTCGCTCAAGACCATGACCTCCTGGTCATCAGAGATCTTCACCATGACATCGGGCAGGGGTTTTCCCACGGTCTCCAGCTTCACCTCGTTATCAGGATGAATCTGAAAGATGCCGCTGGTCTCGGTGAGTCCGTAACACTGCTTGAGATTCACCCCCACTGCGCGGAAAAAGCGGATGACCTCCGGGCTGATGGGATGCCCTCCGGTGAATGCACTGACAAATCCCGAGCACCCCACCCGGTCCAGCAGTGGTTTATAGAAGATCAGTGATGCAAGGGAATTGAGGATCTTCAAGTAAGAGGGCACGGGTTTTCTCTGCTCGTCGCAGGCAACCATGGCAGAGCCGATTTTTTCCACCAGGGCAAAGAGTTTTCGGTTGATATATCCGGCATCGTCCATCTTTACCCGTATCTTCGAGGCGAGATCCTCC
>CAYRCP010000066.1:0-3559 GCA_964422755.1 uncultured Bacteriovoracaceae bacterium
TTTCTTGACCATAACGTAGCGCAACTGTCTTCCCGCATCGATCCAAGGCTCAAAATGCAGGGGCTCAAAGAGAAATACGTGCTGAAAAAAGCGTATGAGCGTGATCTGCCGACAGAGATCTTTTCCAGGACAAAACAACCCTATGGAGCACCGAACAAAGAGAGTTTTTTCACTGACGGGATGCCCAGGGAAACCATCCGCGATTACCTTGATGCCGCCGGTCCCCAAAGCGCTGCCCTGTTCGACAAAAAAGCGGTGGAAAAACTTATCACCAAGTGCGCGTGTGCAGGAAAACTCGGGTTCAGGGACAACAGCGCATTTATGGGCATCCTTTCCAGCCGTATTATTGAAGAATCATTCTGCAGATAAAACCCGGAGAGTCGCCGGCTATTTCTGATTTATGCGGTTGCGCCCCGCTCTTGCTCTCTTTTCTTTTTATCAAGCGCCTTCAACTCTCGGCGCAGGATCTTACCCACGGCACTCTTGGGGAGCTCATCGATAAACTCTATAACGTGCGGCACCTTGTAGGAGGCAAGACGCTGTTTGCAATGGGCAATGATCTCTTCTTTTTCCAGCGCCATACCCTGCCGGAGCACCACATATGCTTTCGGCGCCTCACCCCGGTATTCATCGGGCACACCGATGGTGCAGGCCTCCAGGATCTTGGGATGTTCGAAGAGGACCTCGTCGATCTCCTGTGGAAAGATATTGTACCCGCTTGCCACAATCAGATCTTTTTTCCGGTCCACGATTGTCAGGTAACCGTCATCATCCAAGAAACCGATGTCTCCGGTAAAGAGCCACCCGTCTTTGAGCACAGCAGCGGTCTCATTGGGCTTCTTGTAGTATCCTTTCATGACCTGCGGCCCCCAAAAGGCAATCTCTCCCGGCTGACCAAGGGGCATCTCTTTTGATGGGTCTTCAACATCGACGATCTTCAGGTCTGTACCGGGCAGCGGCACCCCTACGGTCCCGGGCTTGATGTCTCCCTTCCACGGGGTTGCAGTGCCCATCGGGGTTATCTCTGTCAGTCCGTAGACATTGATGAGGTCTCCCCCGGTCAGTGATTTGAGCTGATTGATCGTTTCCACCGACAAGGGTGCAGCGCCGGCCACAAAACCCTTGATAAAGGTGAGGTCCATCTCCATAAAGCGTTCGTCATTCAACAGACCCACAAAGATGGTGGGAACCCCGGGGAGATACGTGGGCTTGAACTTTTTCAGAAGCTCGATAATGATGCCGGGTTCCGGCCTGGGTACCAGGATATCGGTGGCAGCACCGAAGATGCACACATTCTGAATGCCGGTGAAACCTGCAGAATGGAAAAACGGAAAGATGGCAAGCATGCTCTCCTGACCCTCTTCCAGATCTGCGAACCAGTGCCTGAGCTGCTGGGTATTACACGACATATTTGCATGTGTCAGCATCACCCCCTTGCTCACACCAGTTGTCCCGCCGGTATAGATGAGCGTTCCCACTTCGTCCCACTCAGCTGAATTTGCAACAGGGGAATCCGGGTACTTCCCGATGAGATCCAGGAACTCATACACTCCCGGGGCCGGCTCGATCTTGCGAAACATGTCCTTCTTGAAGAGAGGAAAGAGCTGCTTCTTCGGAAAGGGCAGGTAATCGTTTATATGACAGGTAATGATGCGCTCGATTTTTGTCCTGGACAATATCTTGCTGGCCCGGGGAAGCAGCAGGTCCAGGGTTATCAGGACCTTTGCATCACTGTCGTCGAGCTGGTGCTGCAGTTCCCGTTCGGAATAGAGCGGGTTGTTCATGGATGCCACCGCACCGATACGAAATGTGGCATAATTTGCGATCACCACCTGGGGGATATTGGGGAGCAGCATCGCCACCTTGTCTCCCTTACCCACACCGAGATCAACGAGAGCTTTTGCAAAGGAATTCACCAGAGCGTCGAGACCCTGGTAGGTGATCTTTTTTCCCATATAGATCAACGCAACGGTATCCGGGAATCTCCGCGCCGTCCTTGCGAGGACCTGGGGCATGGTAATACGTTCAAAATCAAGTTCAGCCGGAACACTGGAATGATAGCTCTTGTGCCAGATACGTTCAAAGCCCATAGACCACCTCCTGGTTGTTTCATGGATGCATGACAAGAGATGTTTTATTGTATTTATTATATTGTATTACAATATTACTATAATATAGTTTTGAGCCTTTCCTGTCAATCATTCTATTTGCTTTACCCATGTTTGTGTATTTTAGACCAGGCCACTTCAGACGTCAGGAAACTTTGTCTGACATCTGTTTCATTTTTTCATCTATATTATTTTATTGATTTTATTACGCATCAACCATGGCCGGCTGAATATCTCTACTTTGATTGCCTGCGGGATGTTTTATTACTGTGTGTAATGGATTGAATCTTAGGGCAAGCCCTGGACCCTCTTGGTCAGGCCCCGCAAAAACCAGCGGATGACGAAACAACGTATTAATGAAAGATTTCTTTACTACCAGATTACAACCCTAAAACCCGCAATCACCTCCCCAGCAACTTTTTTGCGAGTTCATCAAGATTATGTGATGCTGCGATCGCCCTACCCGATACCGGTAATCTCCGCGAAATTTTCCCCCAGGAGCCTGCGGCGCACACCTTCATCCGGGAAGATTCTCTCGATTCTCCGCTTGATAAATCCGTAATCATATCTCCCCGCTGCATCATGGAAGCCGTACGGGCCGTCAGTTCCGAAGAAAAAACGCTCGGGGCCGAGATACGCAACAGATTCGATCGTTGCCTTTTCACTGACGTACGATGTCTGTGAAACATCGAAGAAGACATTTTTGTTGTGTTTGACCGCCCTCCAGGTATCGCCGTACTCGGGGAACCCGGTATGGGCAAGAATAAGCTTGAGGCCCGGCACCTTTTTCAGCAGCGCATCAAAATCGCCTTTATTTTCAAAACCCGCATGGATGAGCAGCGGCTTATCCAGTACCACGAGCTTTTCTGCCACTGGAGCCAGTTCCACAGGAGAGAAGTGATGCCAGAACGGGTGGGCCTTGACCCCGACAAACCCCGGTTCGTCCTGGTATTTTTCCAGTTCCGAGACAGGATCATACGTCCCTCTCGGATTGACGAATACCCAGCCGAGAAAACGATCAGGATGCTCTCTGGCCGCATCGAACACCACTTTATTACTCGGATCAGACTGTATGGAGAAGGGTTTCCCCAGTATCTTGATATCACCCTGAGGTGTGAAGTCGGACACAAAGATCTTTCCCAGCTTCCTGAGCGTTCGCTGTTCCAGGAAAACCTGCAGCAGCCGCAGCAGAAATCTGGGCGGCTCGGGAAACGGAGCAATCATCGATCCCATCAGTGCAATCCTGTCTATCCCTGTCCGATCCATTTCAGCCAGCAGTTCCCCTCTGGCAAACACCCTTTCCTCTAAGTGATAATGACAGTCAATAACCATACCCCCTCCTTGTTCTCTGCACAAACGTCCAAATAGATAAACTACAGTTTCTTGCCTTACCATTGTAACAGAAACAAACAGAACCCTGCACCCAATTTCTGCCGGTCTGAACCCTTAAG
>CAYRCP010000066.1:3659-8943 GCA_964422755.1 uncultured Bacteriovoracaceae bacterium
CCCTTATCCCCGCGGCATGCCTTTATAACGGCCTTCTTCGGCGTTGATCTGTTCCCCCAGGGCCAGTCGGAGCCGTACATGACCCGTTCGGGGCCGAAAACCTTGATGAGCTCTCGGATCTTTTCCGGAGACTGGAACGATATATCGACCCATACGTTGGGAAAACCGCCGAGCATTGCCATCACATCGCGCACTTCGTACAGCCCGGCATGACCTGCGATAAAATTCACCTTCGGGAATGCCCTCACCAGTTCGCACGCATCTCGGATCTTGCCATATTGCGGGTTCTCTCTGGTTTTCTCCTGCCCCAGATAATAGGACATCACTCCGGTGTGGAGCATGACCGGCAGCCCATGCGGGGCAAATGCCTCGACTGCCGCAAAAGTCTTTAACGAATCAAGAGAGACATTCTGGATAATGGGGTGGAGCTTCAGCCCCTTTGCACCCGCCTTGACATCTTTTGCCAGTACACTATCAGGGTCATCCTCCCGGATAAGATCAATACCGGTAAAAGGGATGATCCCCGGGTCCTTTTCAGATGCCTTTTTCAGATCCGCAAATCTCACATGAGGCGGCAGAGGCATGCACGCGCCGAAGATCACCCCTGCCTCATCCATTGATTTCCTGAAGTTCTCCCTGGTTGCCGTAGCGTTTCTTGCCTGCTCCGCCTTTGTAACCCAGTACGATAACAACCTGAACAGCAGATCATCCAGACCATAGCTGCGATGCAGTCCCAGCTCGGATATGGTTACAGGATCGAACACGACTTTCTTCCTGACCCCGGTTTTCTCGATCAGTGAGCCGCCGCCTCGATTGAGGATATCGCCAAGATGACAGTGAGCATCGATTATCCCATCCATAGAACAAATCCCTCCTTAACATTTCAAACAGCGCCAAGCCGCAATACGACACACGCGCTTCACAGTATTCTTTACTTATAGTATATAGTTACCATAAAATACTGCACAGCCCTACTTTTCTATTGGCTTTACACCCAGGCAGGCTTTTTGTTATGAACACGAAAACATTCCACCCCGGGAGGTGATTTCAGTGAAGCACCTGACATGTCTTGTGAACTTCTCTTTTATCCCCGCTCTTGTTCTCTTCATCTTGCTTTCTGTTTGCATCTCCCATGTATATGCACAGGACAAGAATAATAACGGGGTAATGAGAGTGGCACTTCTTCCCATCCTGGACTCTCTGCCCTTTTATGCCGCACAGGAAAACGGATATTTTGCGCAGGCAGGTATCCGCGTCGAGGCTGTACCGGTCAACAGCGGTCTTGACCGCGATCAGCTCATGCAGACAGGCATGGTAGACGGCATGCTCAACGAAATGCACACAACCGCGAATTTCAACCGCGACTCTACCAGGGTTAAGATCGTGCGAGTTGCCCGCAAGGCATACCCGGATTTCCCCCTGTTTCGTATCCTCGCAGCACCGGGCAGCACAGTGAAATCACCCGGAGACATCGCGGGCCACGCAATAGGTGTCTCGAAAAACACCATCATTGAATACGTTACCGAACGGCTCCTGAGTGCAGAGGGCTTGCGCGCCGATGATATCGTCAAGCAATCCATCCCCACGATCCCCGAACGCTTTCAGCTGCTCCTTCAGGGCAGGATAAAGGCTGCCACGCTTCCCGATCCCCTGGCAAAGAGTGCTATGGAATCCGGCGCCGTTCTCGTCATTGACGACTCCAGCCACCCCTTCTACAGTGTCAGCGTTCTCAGCTTCTCCCTTGAAACCCTTGAGAAAAAACCGGAATCCGTGCGGGCTTTTCTTGCCTGCTGGGACAGGGCTGCCTCTGCGATAAATGCAGACCCGGAAACCTATCGGAAACTGCTGCTGGAAAAAGTACGCATGCCCAAAAATGTATCAACAACATACTCCATACCGCCATACCCGGGAAACGAGGTGCCTGAGAAGGCACAATGGGATGATGTGATGAACTGGATGATTGAAAAGTCTCTGTTGAAAACCCCGCTTATCTATGAGGATTCGGTAACGACAGAGTTTATTACGCCAAAAACAGGAGAGGAATGAGCGTTTCTCGACGCAGGACAAATCTTGGCATGATGATTGAAACCTGCAACCTCACCTTTGGTTATGGAAAGGCACCGGCCCTGTTCGAATCATTCAGCTGGAAGGTCCACAAAGGCGAGGCATGGTCGGTAATCGGTTCATCCGGGTGTGGAAAAACAACGCTGCTGTATCTCCTGGCAGGCTTGTACAAACCGAGAAGAGGAACCATTACCATCGATGGGCAGCAGATCACACGTCCGCGTCCCAAAACCGGGCTGGTCCTCCAGGACCATGGGCTCCTTCCCTGGGCAACAGTATGGGAAAATACCTATCTCGGCCTGAAGATTCGCGGGTTCTACGGCCCTGACGGCAGGCATGCGCCCCTGAACGAACCCGTCGATACGCCCGAAGCACGCAGCCAGGTATCCCGGTGGCTGAAGCGGCTCAAGATAGACCATCTCAAGGACAAGTATCCGGCCCAGATATCCGGCGGGCAGCGTCAACGCACGGCCATATGCCGAACCTTGGCATTGGAGCCTGATCTGCTGCTGCTCGACGAACCTTTTTCCGCTCTCGACGCCCCCACCAGGGAAGATCTGGAGAGGCTCATCGTTGACCTGAACACGGAGTCGGGCCTGACAACGCTCATTGTAACCCACAATATCGAGGAAGCCGTGATCATGGGAAGACAGATCCTTGTCCTCAACACCGGGGTGAACAAAGATCCTGCAGTCTTTAATAATGCTTATGCCACCGCAGCCCACCAGGACCAGGCTGCATTCCGTTCGCAGTGCACACAGCTTCGCAAGCTTTTGGGAGACCTTGATGAACCGCCGGCATAGCATAGCCAGTGCAGCGGCAGGGCTTGTCATGTTCGCAGTGCTCTGGCAGGTCCTGGCATGGATCATCCGGGAGCCTATCCTGCCCTCGCCCTTAGTTGTGCTTCCGCTTTTTTTCTCGAACCTGCCCGGGGAACTGGGGCTCCACCTTCTGGCAAGCGCGGGACGTGTCCTGCTGGCCATCGGCGTTTCCGTACTTACGGCTGTCCCTATAGGATTGGGGCTTGCCCTGGCACCCGTACTCGACAGAATATTCTCACCGCTCATCGCGATCCTCTATCCCTTGCCCAAGATAGTGTTTCTCCCCATCATTTATGTCCTCATGGGAATCACGGACCTCTCGAAAATATTCCTGATCGCGCTCATCATCTTCTTTCAGATCCTTGTTGTGGTGCGCGATGAGGCCACAAATCTGCGCCCTGAACTCATCATGTCGGTCCGGTCCCTCGGCGCCGGGCGCAGGGGACTTTTCCGCTATGTATACCTGCCCGCCTGCCTGCCTGCCATGCTCACCGCTGTCCGCATCTCCATAGGAACAGCCATTGCCGTGCTCTTTATCGCGGAACAGTCCCTTACCACCTATGGCCTGGGATACTATATCGTTGTAGAAACCTACCAGGTGCTTCTCTATCCCGAGATGTATGCAGGGATTCTTGCCATGGGACTTTTGGGGCTCGTGCTGTACTTCCTGGTATACAGCATCGAGGTCCGGATAACCCCCCAGCTCTTCCAGGAGGACAAATAACGGGTATGCTTAAGCACTCACAACCGGATTGGAACCATACCATGAAAAAGATGTTCAGCAGCATCTCTAAGCGCTATGATCTCATCAATGCACTCATGACCTTCGGACAGGACCGCATCTGGCGGCGCATGGTCATCGCTGCGGCAGATCTCCCGCCTGCAGGCTCTCTCCTCGATATTGGAACCGGGACCGGAAAGATTGCCCTTGAGGCACTGGCACATGACCCGACACTCAGGGTTGCAGCTGCCGATCTTACGCTCGGGATGATGAAGGTGGGCAGAGAATATGCAAAGGAAGACCAGGTAGGATGGTGCTGTGCAGACGCACTTGACCTGCCGTTTCATGACAAAACCTTTGATGCGGTAACCTCGGGTTATCTGGTCCGTAACGTCCCGGATATCAACAAGAGCTTTTCCGAACAGTTCCGGGTCGTAAAACCCGGCGGCAGGGTTGTCTGTCTCGACACCAGCCCGCCTCCGGACAACCTGATGAAGCCGTTTGTCATGCTGCATCTCAAGGTCATCATCCCGATCCTCGGAGGCCTCGTATCCGGGAAATGGGATGCATACCGGTATCTTCCCAAATCAACGAGGTCTTTCAAGACCCCTGAAGAGCTTGCGCAGATTATGGATTCGCTCGGATTTACAGACATCAGTTATCATCGGTACATGTTCGGCACCATTGTCATCCTGAAAGGAACCCGTCCACAGTGAAATCCCATACCAGCATCTCACAACTGCATGCATGGCTCCTGGCAATCCGGCCAAAAACCCTGCCTGCAGCAGTGGCTCCGGTGGCCGTGGGCACGGCCATGGCATACAGCGATAATTTCTTCGCGGCTTTGCCTGCATGTGCTGCCCTTATGGGGAGCCTCCTCCTGCAGATCGGGGTGAACCTCGCCAATGACTACTTTGATTTCAAGAAGGGGATTGATGACGTGAAGCGTCTCGGCCCGGTGCGTGTTACACAGAGCGGCCTGATCTCTCCCGAAAAGGTAAAGGCGGGCATGCTTGTCACCTTTTTCCTTGCTGCGCTCACCGGGATCTACCTGATCATGGTGGGCGGCCTGCCCATATTCGCAGTCGGGGTCGCCTCAATCCTCTCGGCCCTTGCCTACAGCGGCGGTCCCTATCCCCTCGCCTCACACGGTCTTGGAGATCTCTTTGTCTTCATATTCTTCGGCCTCGTTGCCGTATGCGGCACCTATTATGTGCAGGCACTTACCCTCACACCTTTGGTAGTCCTCGCATCCGTTCCAGTAGGTCTTCTCATCACGGCTATTCTGGTGGTAAACAACCTGCGTGATATTCAGACAGATCGCAAGGTGGGAAAGCGCACCCTGGCAGTCATCCTCGGGGTTACCGGAAGCCGCATAGAGTACGTGCTCCTGCTTGCCAACTCCTACCTCATACTGCTTTCCCTGTGGCTGACAGGGCCGTTCAGCCCCTGGATCTTCCTCCCCCTGCTTTCGCTTTTCCCCGCTGTGAAAACAAGCCGTATGATCCTGAATGAGTCAGGCCCTATCCTGAACGAAGCCCTTGCGGGAACAGCAAGAACCGCACTTGTATTCAGCCTGCTGCTCTCCATCGGCATTATCCTGTCGGGGTGAAATCAGGTATAAGGTCCAAGGTATAAGGTTTAGGGTGTGAGGTTTAAGGTATAAGGTACAAGGATT
>CAYRCP010000067.1:0-8836 GCA_964422755.1 uncultured Bacteriovoracaceae bacterium
GCCGTATTCTTAAACCAGATAAAGGCCACATAGATAAGGATAGCGATAATGAGGATATCGAGAAAATCCTGAATCCTGAAGCTGCTGATTATGGATCCGATACTATCTAAAATCACAGGAATGTAGAGGCCCCCTTTCCATCAATTCTGTCTATGGTTTTTTCATAGGCAATGCAGCAAATTTTCTTTAAGAGCACAATCTATTTTTCATAAAAACCAGTAACACAATAGCAATATCGTCTCTTGGAATAATTATCATTAAACCATACCATGTTCTGCACAGCCATTCTCAAGAAAATTGAAATCCCTTTCACCTGTGAGTGCTTTTACGCAGATAAACAATCAATTTGCAAGATGGAAAAATAAAAAGGCAAAACACTCAGCAATCCGCATAGATGCAGGTCAAAATGATGATAAAACCGCTTCGGGCCTACCCGGTAAAGTCTGTCAGTCCTTTGTTATACGCTGGCGTATGAGCTTCTTCACAAAGACCTCTTCGCGCTCCATTTCCTCGAGCCGGTCGGCTATATACTTCCTGGCTTCCTCGTGCTGCGGAATAAAGATCCTCTCCAGGGCATTGACCCGCCGCTGCACTTTTTTCAGCTCCCGGGAGAGCATGATAACCGTCTTGGTGATGCTCGCATATTCAACCATCAGCTCGAGCGCCTTTACCGAGAGCTTCTTTGCCTCGTCGTATGCTGCCGTGGTCCCTGACAGGCTCCCTATTCCAATCCTTTTGAGGCTCAGCCTGAAACGTAAAAGCCGCAATCCCATGAACCTGGATGGCTCCATGTGGAGAAAATACCCCCTCTTTTCCGAGCAGCTTTTCATGGTTATGGTATCTGATCCCATGTCGAGGGCTGCCCTGCGGTATGCTGCATAGAGCTCATTTATCCTGTTCGAGAGCCCGGCCTCGATCCGCTTGATTTCGCCAATATGCCTGATGATCTCAATTGCCAGGATCTCACGCTTCTGGTTGAGGAGATCGTAGCCTTCGTATGCGAACGAAAGATCCTCATTGAGCCTTCTCAGCGATGATTTGGTGGGGGGGAGTTCTATCTTCGGCATACGACCGGCCTTTAATGTATAGAATAGTAGCGCTGGATATCTTCCCGGCAGATACGGTACAGCTCGTCTTTTGGCAGCAGTGAAAGCATCCGCCAGCCTATTTCCAGTGTCTGCTCGATTGATCTGTTTTCCTCATCTCCCTGGCGCAGGAACTCCTCTTCGAACGCAGCGCCAAACTTCAGGTAAATCCTGTCAAGCCCGGAGAGTTCCTCTTCCCCCACAATGGCGGCCAGCGATCGTATCCGCTTGACCTTGGCATACGAGGCAAAGAGCTGGGCGGCAACCTGGGCATGGTCATCGCGGGTCCGGCCTTCACCGATACCGTCTTTCATCAACCTGGACAGTGAAGGCAACCCTGCGATGGGAGGGTATATCCCCTTGTTGAACAGCTCCCGCTCCAGCACGATCTGCCCTTCGGTAATATACCCGGTCAGGTCGGGAACCGGATGAGAGATATCGTCGCTCGGCATGGTGAGGATGGGGATCTGGGTGATGGAGCCCTTATGGTCCTTCAACCTTCCTGCACGCTCGTATATGGATGCAAGGTCGCTATAGAGGTATCCGGGGTAGCCTTTCCGGGAAGGAACCTCGCCCCTTGAGCTGGAAAGCTCACGCAGGGATTCGCAATAGTTCGTCATATCGGTGAGAATCACGAGCACGTGCATACCCTCTTCAAATGCCAGGTGCTCTGCCAGCGTCAGTGCAACCCTCGGGGTGATGAGGCGTTCGATGGAGGGAGCATCGGCAAGGCTCAAAAAGATCGCCGCGTGGGTAAGCACCCCCGATTCCTCGAGAGAATCGATAAAGAACCGCGCCACATCGAATTTCACACCCATGGCTGCAAAAATGACCGTAAACTCTTCCTGCGCAGTCAGGATTCTGGCCTGGCGGGCTATCTGTGCGGCGATCATGTTGTGCGGCATGCCGCTGCCCGAAAATATGGGGAGCTTCTGGCCGCGTATAAGGGTATTCATCCCGTCGATGGCGGATATGCCGGTCTGGATAAAATCCCGCGGATATTGTCTGCTCCACGGATTTATAGGCTCGCCGTTCACGTTCATCATACGCTGCGTGATCACCTGGGGGGCATTATCGATGGGACGGCCCAGACCATCAAAGACCCTGCCGAGCATATCCCGGTCAACCGGGATCTCCAGTGATTTACCCACAAAAGTGACCCTCATCCCCTTGACCGAAAGCCCGCTCGTTCCTTCAAAGATCTGAACCACGGCCCTGTCCTCGTCCACTTCCAGCGTCTGCCCGATGCGTATTTCCGTTGAACCATCACGGATCTCCACGATCTCGCCATACCCGACACCCTTGACGCCCTCAACGAAGATGAGCGGGCCTGAGATCCCGGAAAGGGTTGTATATTCTATTTCCGCAGACATTCTCACACCTGAGTCAATGACGCTTTCAGCGCTTCAAATCCCCGCGAAAGCTCCTTGACAAACTCGCCGATCTGTTCGGTCCGGTTGTTGGGGACGTCGGATTTGAGCCTTACCACCTCGGAGACCACGTCCAGTGCCGCGATCTCCTTGACGGAGATCCCGGCCTGCACAAGATCGCTTCCCTTTTTATAGATATCCAGTATTGTCTTTAACAGCTTGAGCTGTTTTTCAGGACTACAGTACTTGTCAATGGGATCGAATGAGTTCTGCTGCAAAAACGCGTTCTTGATCATCTCGGCGATCAGGAGCGTAAACTGCTGACCTGGCGGCAGGGCATCGCTCCCCACAAGTTTTACTACCTGCTGCAAAGCGTTGTCCTCCAGCAGGATCCCCATGGCCTCGTTTCTCACCGCGAGCCATTGGTCATCCAGGGTATTCCACCAGTTTTCCACGTCGTGAAGATATTCGGTATAGCTGTCAATCCAGCTGATGGACGGATAGTGCCTGGCATCTGCCAGGATCTTGTCCAGTGCCCAGAAGCACCGTACAAACCGTGTGGTGTGCTGGGTGACCGGCTCTGAAAAATCTCCACCCGGAGGAGAGACCGCACCGATGATGGTTATGTCCCCCTGACTTCCCGAGAGTGTCTCCACGAGCCCCGCCCTTTCGTAGAATTCGGCCAACCGGGTGGCCAGGTACGAAGGAAATCCCTCCTCGGCAGGCATGTCTCCAAGCCTGCTGGAAAGCTCTCGCAGTGCTTCGGCCCATCTCGAGGTGGAATCTGCCATCACTGCCACGCTGTAGCCCATGTCCCGATAGTATTCTGCAATAGTCACCCCGGTATAGATACTTACCTCTCTGGCAGGAACCGGCATATTCGAGGTGTTTGCGATCATCACCGTACGTTCGATCAGCGGTCTGCCGTTCCTCTCGTCGATAAGCTTCGGGAAATCCGTGAGCACATCGGTCATCTCGTTGCCGCGCTCACCGCATCCTATGTAGACAATGATATCTGCATTGCACCATTTTGCCAGGGCATGCTGTGTCATGGTTTTGCCCGTGCCGAATCCCCCGGGTATCGCAGCGGTCCCTCCCCTGGCTATGGGAAAGAACGTATCGATGATCCTCTGTCCGGTCACCAGGGGAATGGTCGGCTTTTTCCTGTTCCTGCTGGGCCTTGGCCTTCTCACCGGCCAGTACGCTGCGAGCTTGCCCCGGTATGTGCCGGTAGTAGTTGCAATGGTGTACACCTCGTCTTCTATGGTGTACTCACCGGTCTCGACAATCCCGATCAATCTCCCCGACACCCCGGGAGGAACCAGAACCTTATGCACGACGAGCGGACTCTCGACAATCTCTCCCAGCAGATCGCCCTGGTTCACCTCAACCCCGGCCTGTATCGTGCAATCGAATCTCCATTTCTTCTCCACATCGAGAGGAGGCAGCTTTATGCCTTTTTTGATATAGCTTCCGCATGCCTGGGAAATCCCCACCAGAGGTCGTTGTATGCCGTCATAGATGTTTGCGATAAGTCCCGGCCCCAGGAGAACGGAAAGCGGCCTGCAGTTTGAAAACACCGCATCGCCGGGCTTCAACCCGGTATTATCCTCGTATACCTGTATGATGGTTATTTCATCAACGAGCCGGATAACCTCGCCTATGAGCCTGTCGGGACCAACCTCGGCAATATCGAACATCCGTATGCCCTGCATGCCCGATGCTTTGACGATGGGACCGTTTACCGAGATTACTTTCCCTGTGATCATATACGCCATGCCCGGTCCCTCACCTCCTAAAAGGCAAAACCCCTTTCCTTGAGTATCAAGACGACTTCCCGGCGGATAGTCGACAATTTCCTGAAACAGATCCGCTCTATGGTGGAGTTGAATATACGGCCGCCGCCTGCATCATGGACAATACATCCGCCCCATATGATCGTGTCATCAGGGGTTATAGAGATGTCCGTCTCCTTTCCGGACTTTCTGGGGGCGTTCTTGATCTCTTCACCATAGACAAGGTCTTCTTTTTTAAGGCCGACCACTGCCGAGTCCTGCATGTGGTCCAGTGCATCGCTTATTGCACCCAGGAGGAAGTTCTTGTACCGCACATCATGGCGTATTTCTTTGACTGCCTCGTCCACGATACCGGTGATAAATTTTTCCACAAAGCCAAGCTTGTGTTTCCTGCGTTGGACAATGCCCCTGTTTTTTACCTTAAACACCTCCTGCTGAATGCGTAAGCGTGTCTGTGCCTCGATCTTTTCCTTAAAAGCAGCTATCTCGGCATCGCAGGCAGCATCGAGCTCCTTTATTTCAGCCTCCTCCTTCTCCTTGATCGAGCGTATTGCACTGCGGGATTCCTCCCGTATCGAGTTTTCCAGAGGGGTTTTATCCATAACAAACCTTCCCTGTCATCAAAGGGCGATGCCCAGGGCCTCGGCTATGTAGCCCACTTCGGATCTGATCAAACCCTCTGTATCGTCAATACCCGGGATCTCAATGATCACAGGACCGAGATTACTCAGGTTTATTTCCATGATCCGGGCATTAAGATCCCCGGCCAGCTCATTTGTAATGATCACAACACCTGCATCCCCTCGGCGTACGACCTCTTCCAACCGCGACAATGCCTTATCCTTTGTGCAGACCAGTCCGGTCACACCCTGGAGGCGCAGTGCACTCACGGTATGTATATCTCCGATAATGTAGATTTTCTTCATGTCAGATCTTGTTCAGGATCATGATCGCGATGATAAGCCCGTATATGGCGATCCCTTCGGCCAGGCCGAGGAAGATCAGCGCTCTTCCGGCCAGCTCAGGCTTCTCGCTCACAGCACCCAGGCCGGCAGAACCTATACGGGCAACAGCGTAGGCGCTTGCTATGCAGCCCAGACCCACGGCCAGGGCGGCTGCGATATACCCCATCCCTGTCCAGTTCCCATTGTGCTCAACACCGGCCGTGGATGCACCGGCGGCAAACAGTACCTCCGGATACAGCAATCCCACGGCAAGAACGAGAAAAACCCCTATCCGGCACGTAGAGAGTTTATCCTGTTTCATCCTACACCTCCGACGTTTTTGCCTTCAGGATGAACGGGGTAAAAGCAACACCGTCCCCCTTGAAAAACTTGCTGAAAAACTCGTAGTATTCGAGTCTCATGGACTGGATGGCGCAGACCAGTCCCTCCAGACCGATGATAAAAATGTTTCCCGTTACAATGATCGTGACGGCACCGGCAGATTTCATTGCAGGGTCAACAATGCCTGCAAGAGTATAGGTAACGATACTCAATCCTGCATGAGACAGCGCAAAGGCCCCTACCCTGATGAACGAGACCGTGTTTGCCAGCATGCTTATTCCTATCTCCATAATCTCCACCAGGGTCTCGATCACGTACCCGGCAACACTCTGCACTTTGGGTTCTTTGAAAAACACATGTCCAAAAACACCGCGCAGGCAAAAGGCGGCAAGGGGAACCACGATAAAAACACCCGCTTCCCATGGTGCAGGTCCCTCTGTGGTGCCCATGTATCTCATGGCAAAGAACACGACTGCAGTATATGAAACGAGTATGGCAAGCCCCTTTTCCCCAAAGAGCGCCTGGGTATACCGGGCAGACATGAAGCTGTTTATGATGTTGACACACAGGCCTGCTGCGATAATGAAAACCCCTATCAGTATGGTAACCGAAAACAGGCCCATGATGTTTTCCATGGGATGAAACCACAGTGCGGGTATGATATGCTCACTGGAGAAAACGCTTCCATAGAGAATACCGCAGGCAGCGGCAGACAAACCGCATACAATGAGGATACCTCCTGCCTGGAAAACACCGGAGTGTTCACCTCCCTTTTTTCGGGCAATCCTTCTCATAAGAATGCCGCACAGTACGAGTACAAACCCCTGGCCGAGATCGCCGAACATAAGGCCGAACATGACGACAAAGGTGATTGCGGTCAGCGGGGTGGGATCGATCTCGGAGTTGGCGGGGGTGCCCATGGTTTTCACCAGCAGTTCGAACGGCTTGAAAAACCCGATATTTCTCAGGCGCACAGGGGCATCCGGGTCCCGCGTCTGAGAGAGGGCGACCATGAATCTCTCCTTGCATATTCCCCTCAGGAGCGAATAAAGCCGGTCTTTATCGGCCAGGTCCATCCAGCCGGTAATAAATATGGCGCTGGAGGAAAAAGCAGACATCTTCAAGGCGCCCAGAACCTCTTCATACCCTTTGTATGCACTCTGCATGTTCAGCAGTACGCGGGTCATCTCATGCTTGTGCCCGTTGATATATGCATCCAGGGTATGTATTCTTTGCAGTAACTGTTCTTTGCGATGTTCGAGGTGTTCCGCCCCGCTCCCGCCGGTTTCAGCCGACAGGTCGGTAAAGCCATAGCCCCTGAGAAACTCAAGCATTGCAGCAACACCTCCGGCAAGGGCAGTACCGAGTACATAACGGCCCTGTTTTACCACCACAAAGCTCTCTTCTTCCGGGGGGAGCCAATCGGTATTTTCCACACTGCCAAATACCATCGTTATCAGGCGGGTGGTGCTGATCTTTCCGGGGTCAACCCCCATGCGGTGCACTATCTGCCGGTACGATATACGCTCATTAGCAGCTTCCAATGCCTCCTCAAGCCTCCTGCGAAGATTCAGCACCCGTTCTATGGTGCTCTTTGTCTTTGCTACATAGGCGGCATCTCCTTGAGAATCCTTTATCTTCACTGCTCCGAGACCCTGTCCGGGCTGCATATTCAGGGCATGCAGAGCAGCCTCTATCCCGCTGAGGATCTCTCTGCTTCTGTTTTGTTCTTCACGCAATCGTTCATCGTTCAAGCCTGGTGTTGCTCGGTCTTCCAAGCGGAAAAGATGGATAAATCCCGCTTTTCCAAGCTCGAGACAGACCTCCTGTGAGGATTTCTTCTCAAGAGCTATGGTCACTTTCCGGATATCGGATTTTGCGAATATCGCTGCCATCACACTTCACTGATAATCCCTTCGAGAATCTCTCCGGAAGACAGAGAGAATCTCATCCCTTCAATGATGCGGAACAGGTTTCGCACCTGGTAATAGAGCAGCCACAGATAAGCAACCACACAATGTATGGAGCAAAAATCCTGATAAAACATGGTCGATACCCACCGGTAGTAGTACTGTTCAAGGTAGTACTCTCTATCAACGCAGGAACGTGCCATCCCTGCAGACCTGCTCAATTGTTCAAGACGCCTGCTTAAGGCTTCCTCCACTATTCTTACCTGCGGCCATGCCTTATCCCCCACAAGGCGGTGCAGAAACTCCAGGCGACGCATGATTCGGGTGTTATCCCAGTGATAGTTCTCCCTGAGCCGGTAGTGCAGCATAAGCGTAACAACCGCTATCCTTTTGAGCAGAAACTCTTCAAAAACCTTCTTTGCCTCGGGCGGGAACAGGGCGGATGATTCATGAAGAGACCCGGCTGTGTTCATATCTATACACATCTCGAGTCGTTCATAGCCCGAGGCATGCTCAAAATCATCATCAGGAAATGCCTGCTTCAATAGTGCCTTTATTTCGCCCGGGGTGAGATCCTCCTGAAGCAGACCTCTGTCAAAGGTTGCATACGGCCCGATATCGTACCACTGCTCATGAATCTGCCTGCCATAAGCTTTTGCCAGGATAAGCTTTGCGTTGCGCGCCTCAAACCGGCGAAGAAAAGCAAGAAACAGCGGAGTATATCTTTGTGTCGCCTCGGCAAGGTGGATGATACCTTTGATCTGCTGCACAAAGATCATCTCCTTTGCCTCGGTATAATCATGTGCACCAGGGGCCTTCTCGTACATTGCATCCTTGCTTCTTGCCAATGCGGCATAGTCTTCAAGGGATAACAGACGGCTTTTCATGGCATATATCCTGGCATGGAGATTTACCTCGTCTGCATAGTGCTTCATCTTCAATCACCCTGAAATGAGGATGGAGACGATCTTTTCCTTGATCGCCTCTTTGATTTTCACATCCGCAACAAGGAGTTCATTTTCCCTGTCAGCATCAGCAAATTCACGCCGGGCCTGTTCTTCAACCTCTGCCAGCGCCTGTGCAAGCCTCTCATTGCCGGCAGAGATGATTGCGGCGAATTCCTTTTGCTTTTTCTCCTCAAGGGTATGCCTGTATGCCTCGACCTTTTTGGTATATTCCCGCTGGGCGTTCTCGATTTCTTCGGTGCACTGCTTTTCGACCTCGACAATCCGTGCAATTACATCGGCCATGGCATAATACTCCGATCCTGAACACTGCGTTTTATGCAGCACAGTAATAATTATGATATGTTAGAGATTCAGCATGTCAAGCCTGCGACAGGGATAAATGTGGAAAAGAACGAGACTTGGGGTTCGTGAAACAAGGCAG
>CAYRCP010000068.1:0-8753 GCA_964422755.1 uncultured Bacteriovoracaceae bacterium
TCCAGGCCATCCATTCCAGATCCATAATCGTTCCTCTTTACACTCTGCCCAGGGCGAAGCCCTTGGCCATATGGTTACGTACGAACCAGATCACCAGTGCCCCCGGCACGATGGTGAGCACTCCGGCCGCGGCCATCAATCCCCAGTCGAGGCCCGTAGCGCTGATCGTACGCGTCATGATTGCCCCGATAGGTTTTGCATCCGTTACCGTCAGTGTCCGGGCAAACAGCAGCTCAACCCAGCTGAACATGAAACAGAAAAACGCGGTAACTCCCACTCCGGCTCGAATCAGCGGGATAAAAACCGTGATAAAGAAACGGGGCAGAGAGTACCCGTCAATGAAGGCGGTTTCATCAATTTCCCGGGGAATACCTGACATGAACCCCTCTAATATCCACACTGCCAGGGGTACGTTGAACAGGCAGTGCGCCAAGGCCACTGCAATATGGGTATCGATCAGGCCGATTGTTGAATAGAGCTGGAAGAACGGCAGCAGGAAAACAGCTGCCGGCGCCATACGGTTGGTGAGCAGCCAGAAAAATATCTGTTTGTCTCCGACGAACCGATACCGTGAAAAGGCATAGGCTGCCGGCAGTGCAACGGTCAGCGAGATGGTGGTATTCATGGCGACGTAGATCATGGAATTGATATAACCGGAGTACCAGGATGCGTCGGTAAAAATCTTTATGTAATTTACCAGTGTCGGATTGGTGGGGTAGAGCGTGAGCACACTTAAGATATCGGCGTTGGTTCTCAGCGACATGTTGAGCATCCAGTAGATGGGAAGCAGCAGCAGCCCGAAGTAAAATGCCAGCAGGATAGTTCTTTTTTTCGGTTTCATGCCTTTTCTCCTCTCCCCACATTCTGGAGTACCTGGTAGAAAACAAAGCACAATGCCAGAACAATTAAAAAGTAAATGATCGAAAAGGCTGCCGCGGGCCCAAGGTCGAACTGCCCGACGGCAAGCTTCACCAGATAGATCGACAGGAACGTGGTGGAATTGCCGGGACCGCCTCCGGTAAGCACGAAGGGCTCGGCGTAGATCAGGAAACTGTCCATGAAGCGCAGCAAAAAGGCGATGGTCAATACACCCCGCATCTTCGGGAGCTGTATGTAGCGGAAGGTAGCCCAGGCCGACGCGCCGTCGATCTTGGCTGCCTGGTAGTACACCTCGGGGATCGCCCGCAGCCCGGCATAGGCCAGCAGGACAACGAGAGGTGTCCAATGCCAGACCTCCATCAGCATCAGGGTGATCCAGGCATCGAGCGGGCTCGATGTATGATCGAATGCCAGGCCTAAGTTGTTGATGAGGGAACCGAATAAACCGATGTCGGGCCGGGTAAAGATGAGCCAGATCGTTCCGATCACATTCCAGGGGATGAGCAGCGGCAGCGCCAGGGTAACCAGGCTGAAAGAGACTCCCCAGCCGCGTTTCGGCATTGCCAGCGCGATCATGACCCCCAGCGGCATCTCTATCAACAGTACCATGCCGGAAAACAGGAATTGACGCCATAAGGCCTCATGCAGGCGACGGTCCGCCAGGGTTTCCTTGAACCATTCAGCACCGACAAATATTCTCTGGCCCGGCCCGAAGATGTCCTGTACCGAATAATTTACCACGGTCATCAGGGGGATTATGGCGCTGAAGGCCACAATTACCAGGACGGGTAATACCAGGAACCATGCCTTATTGTTATCCCATTTTTCCATAATGCCGCTCCCTACTATCTGACCAGTCGTCCGTCGGCAAACAACCTGAGCTTTTCAGGTGGAAAGACAAGCCAGACCGGCCCCTCCGGGACAGGTGTGCCTTCGGGTACCTTGGCCCGCAAGGTTGTTTCGGGCAGAGACAGTACGACAATCTTGAAGTTGCCCTGGTCTTCCACCGTACGAACCCTCGCCGGTATGCTGCCCTCCTCCTGTTGCGATCTCAACTGGATATATGATGGCCGAATCCCTATTTCCATCTTCCCCCGGGCTTTATTTCCCAGGGCCGCTGTTTCCTCATCCAGCGGTATGCCTATGTCATCGACGCGCGCAAGATTTCCCTCCAGTCTGCACGGCAGGAAGTTCATCCCGGGACTGCCTATGAAATATCCCACGAAGGAATGCTGAGGGGTTTCGAAAAGGTCCTCAGGGGTGCCGATTTGTACGATCTCTCCCTCGCACATGACCACCACTTTTTCGGCAAAGGTCAGGGCTTCCACCTGGTCGTGCGTCACATAAATAAATGTCAGATTCAACTGTTCGTGGATCTGTTTGAGCTTGCGCCGCAGCTGCCATTTCATGTGTGGATCGATCACGGTGAGCGGTTCATCAAAAAGGATGGCCGCCACATCGCTTCTAACCAGCCCGCGGCCTAATGAAACCTTTTGCTTGGCCGATGCATCCAAACCGGCAGCCCTGTTTTTCAGAAACGGTGTGAGGTCAAGGATGTCAGCCACCTCGTGTACCCGCTGGATGATTTCACCCCTGGGGACTCCTCGATTCCTTAAGGGAAAGGCCAGATTATCAAACACCGTCATGGTGTCATACAAAACCGGAAATTGAAAAACCTGGGCAATGTTGCGTTGCTCTGGCGGCAGCGAGGTAATATCTTTACCGTCGAACAGGACTTTACCCTTGCTGGGGGTGAGCAGGCCCGAAATGATGTTCAGCAGCGTGGTTTTTCCACAGCCTGATGGGCCGAGCAGGGCATAGGCGCCCCCATCATCCCAGATATTGTGGATGTGTTTCAGGGCATAATCCGATTCTTCTTTTGGCTTGCGCAGATAGCTGTGGGCTATTTCATGTAACTCGACTTGCGCCATGACGATCTCCTACCCCGGCAAGGGTTGAACGACACCACTGGATGGTGACGCAACCAGGTTGCCTTGTTTATCATAGACAAAAAAGCAATCGGGGCCTACATACACTTTTATTTCCGCTCCGATCCGGGCAGACCGGACCCCGTCTTCCTGAACCACCATCTGACAATAGCCGCAGTCAACATGGATGAAGGTTTCCGAACCGTTTATCTCCGAGAGTTCCACAGTGGCCTGGAGTTCGAGATCATCCTCTCCGGTCCTGAGGAGAAAAAGATGACTGGAGCGCACACCGAATATATACTCCCCGGACGGCAATGATTTCATGTGAGCGGGCAGAGGAAAATCAATTTCGTGGCCAAGCCGTGCAGTGCCGTCCCGGACCGTGGCGTCAATATAGTTGATAGGCGGGTCGCTGAATATTTCAGCTGCTTTCAGCGTTGCAGGGTTGTGGTAGACTTCCTGGGTAGGGCCTGTTTGAATAATGCAGCCCTTGTCTATTATTATTATGTTTCCCTCCAGCATCAGCGCCTCGGACGGTTCTGTGGTGGTATAGACGACGATGGATTTGTGCTGCTTGAAGATCTCCTGAAGCTCAACCCGGAGCTCTTCGCGGAGTTTGTAGTCCAGGTTTACCAGCGGCTCGTCCAGCAAGAGCAGGTCGGCGTTTTTTACCAGTGCCCTCGCAATGGCGGTACGCTGCTGCTGTCCGCCGGAAAGCTCGGTGGGCAAACGGTCCAGCAGGTCGTCTATGTGCAGCATTTCAGCGGTCTTACGTACTTGTTGATCGATTTGTGCTTTTTTGACCCCGGCAATCTTCAAAGGTGATGCGATATTTTCGTAGATGCTCAGTGAAGGGTAGTTGATGAACTGCTGATAGACCATGGCTACGCTACGCTTTCGCACAGACACACCGGTGACATCTTTCCCGCTGATCGCGATGGTGCCTCGTGTAGGACGATCCAGGCCCGCCAGGATTCTCAGTAACGATGTTTTACCGGACAGCGTACGGCCCAACACTACATTAATAGCGCTGGATTCAAACTCAAGGTTTATGTTTTCTAGATGAACTTCTCGGCCTACGACCTTGTCAATATTGTGCAGCAACAGGGTCTCAGGCTTTTCCAATGTACTCTTGTCTGAACGAAATTCCGACAATCAATCACCTCGATTAATAAAAAACCGATACCTATCTAAAAAAACCCTTAATATTAAGATAACACCCTTATATGGCTTGTTCAAGGAAAAAGCTTGAATAACCCGAGAAGTTGTTCCGTCCACAATGCTGCTGATGTGGGCATTTGTCTGTTCCCCGCCAGGGGCATTGACAAGTATCCCTCTTGTGGGCTAGATTCTAACTTATTGAATTCTCTCAGGAGAAAGTTGAAGGATTTTTTTCACAGCCGGGCTCCATGAAATATTCTCCTGTATCCGATAGGGCCGCATGGGGTTGGGTCCGGATTTGTTTGAATGTGATGATGCAATGAGAGGAGGTCCTGTACTCGCTAATTTCGTGGCGTATGACATAATAAGGCGCCAGTGGTTTTGATACAACTTCATGATAAGGGGGGAGATTTTGAGAAGGAAGAAAACGTGGAAGTCCTTTGGCCAGCGCATACGCGCAATCCGGGAAGAAAAGGGGATCTCGCTTGCAGACCTTGCCCTCGAGACGGGGTATCGGGTTGAAACACTGCAGAAGGTGGAGAACGACGAGGTCACACCTCCGGTCTCTCTGGTGCTTCAGCTCGGTCATACCTTCAAGATGGATATCGAACAGGTGGAGGACGAGGAGGAAAAAAAGGCGTTAAAGAAGCGAGCAACAAGCCATAAAAAGAGGGTGGATTCATATGCATATGTATCGCTGACCAGGCCGGGAACCGACAAGCATCTGCGCGCATACCTGGTCACCATCGAAGCAAAAACCGAGCACAAGGGGGCAGAATATCACCACGAGGGTGAAGAGTTTGTCTATGTCTTGAGCGGTGGGCTTTCCATACAGGTGGGACAGAATATTACGAAACTCAAACAAGGGGGGAACATACACTTTAATTCGTCGCTGCACCACAAGCTGAGCAACCCCACCAACGAGACCACGGAACTGCTGGTGGTAATCTTTGTCCCCTAAGGAGCGGATCATGGCATTTCAACTGAGCAGTGAACAGGAGATGATACGGCTGATGGCAAGGGACTTTGCGCGCAAAGAACTGGAGCCCCATGCAGGCAGGAGGGACAGGGAGGAGATATTTCCCCATGAGAGCATCAAAAAAATGGGTGAACTCGGCCTGATGGGTATGATGGTCCCGACCCGGTATGGGGGATCGGATACCGGGGCGGTGAGTTATTGCCTGGCTCTGCAGGAGATTGCCTATGCATGCGCGTCCACAGCGGTAACCATGTCGGTGGCAAACCTTTCTACCGAACCGCTGCTGAAATTCGGGACCATAGAGCAGAAGAACACCCACCTGGTTCCCCTGGCAAGCGGAGAGATGCTCGGGGCATTTGCCATTACCGAACCCGGTGCCGGCACGGATGCCGGCAGTGTGAGCATGCGGGCCCAAGATATGGGGGACCACTATCTGGTAAACGGCACCAAGATCTTCATCACCCACGGTGCCTATGCCGACAAGATCAATCTCATCGCACGGACCGACCCGAAAAAAGGCAGCAGGGGATTGTCCGCCTTTCTTATCGAGAAATCCTTTCCCGGCTTTTCCATCGGTACCGCCGAAGAGAAGATGGGGCTTCGGGCATCGAACACGGTGGAACTGATTTTTGAGGACTGCCGTGTGCCCAAAGAGAATCTCCTGGGCAGGGAGGGGCAGGGATTCCAGATAGCTATGAACGCCTTGGACAGCGGGCGGATCGGTATCTCTTCGCAGGCAGTGGGGATTGCCAGGGCGTGTCTGGATGAGGCGATCAGCTATGCCAGAGGGCGCAAGCAGTTCGGGAGAACCTTGGGCTCGTTTCAGGCGATCCAGTGGATGATAGCTGACATGGCGACCCGGATCGAGGCGGCAAACTGGCTTGCCCTGTCCGCTGCCGATCGCAAGGACCAGGGCTTAAGCTTTACCAAAGAGGCATCCATGGCAAAGCTTTTTGCCTCGGAACTGGCGAACGAGGCGGCTTATCAGGCACTGCAGATCCACGGCGGCTATGGCTATACCAAAGAATATAAAGTGGAGCGGCTCTACCGCGATGCCCGGGTCACTACTATTTACGAGGGCACATCCGAGGTTCAGCGGCTCGTCATTGCCCGGGAGATGCTGAAACAGTAACCATCTGCGCAGTCTTGGCCGTCCGGCACTAACATTGTCATGGCTTGATGCAGGCATCGGGCCAGGACAATGTTTCCTTGAAACGGATCCCCGGCAACCCTTCGCGTCTCATCCGGTCTCATGCAGGAGAAATCCAAGGCATTGACAAGAGTTTGTCTCATGGGATAGATTCTGGTTTCGTGAATAAGCAAGGAGGATAGGATGGATTACAAGGATACACTGTGTTTACCCAAGACTGAATTTCCCATGAAAGCGAAGCTTGTGAACAAAGAGCCTGAAGTGCTGAAGCGATGGGAAGATGAAAACCTCTACCAGAAGATTCTGGACAAATCAAAGGACTGGGAGAAATTCATACTCCATGACGGTCCCCCATATGCAAATGGGCACATACACTTAGGTACTGCCCTGAACAAGATTCTCAAGGATATTATTGTCAAGTCGTACTTTATGATGGGCCATAATACCTTTTATCTCCCGGGGTGGGACTGCCATGGCCTGCCCATTGAACACCAGGTGGAGATCGAGATGGGTGATAAAATCGCCACTATGACCAAGGCCGAGATACGAAAGAAATGCCGCGAATATGCCCATAAATTTCTCGACATTCAGCGCGCGGAATTCAAGCGTCTCGGCGTGCTGGGCGTATGGGATGATCCGTATATTACGATGAAATACAGCTATGAAGCCACCATCGTACGGGAACTCGGCAAGTTTATCGGCAAGGATTCTCTGTATAAGGCGCGCAAGCCGGTTTACTGGTGCGCCACCTGCGGCACGGCGCTGGCCGAAGCCGAGGTGGAATACCATGACCAGACAACCCCTGCTATCTTTGTCCGGTTCAAGATGATCTCGGATATCTCCGAGAAGGTTCCGGAACTGAAGGACTACATCGACGATACCCATGTGGTTATCTGGACAACGACTCCATGGACGATCCCGGCAAACCTTGCTATCGCCCTGCATCCTGATCTGGAATACTCTGCCGTGAAGACAGACAAGCATGGCGTGCTTATCCTGGCTACAGACCTCCTCGAAGAGGTGATGAAAGAAATCGGCGTGGACGATTACCAGGTCCTGGCCGTATTCAAGGGCGGCGTCCTTGAGCGTATGAAGGCAAAGCACCCGCTCTATGAGAGGGAATCGCTCTTGATACTTGCACCATTCGTTACTCTTGAAGCAGGTTCGGGCTGCGTTCATATCGCACCGGGCCACGGTGAAGAAGACTATGAGATCGGCAAGGTCTACGGGCTCGACGTCTATGCGCCGGTGGATAACGAGGGCAAATTTACCGATGATGTTGAAGGGTTTGCCGGGAAATTCGTCTTCGACGCAAACGACGATGTGAATGCCGCCTTGAAAGAGGCAGGGACGCTTTTGGCGGTAGATGACTATGCCCACTCGTATCCGTACTGCTGGCGCTGCAAGAATGCCATCATTTTCCGTTCCACCAATCAGTGGTTTATCTCCATGGACACAGGCGATTTGAGAAAGAAGGCGCTCGAATCGATCGACAAGGTGAGATGGCTCCCGAGCTGGGGGAAGAACAGGATCCAGGCCATGGTGGAAAACAGGCCCGACTGGTGCATCTCCAGGCAGCGGTCCTGGGGTGTTCCTATTCCGGTCTTCTACTGCAAGGACTGCGGTGAGCTGATCGCCACCGAGGCGATTGCCGATCATGTGGCTGATATATTCGAAGAAGAGGGTGCCGATGCATGGTTTGTACGTCCATCGAACGAACTTTTGCCCGAGGGCACCACTTGTCCCAGGTGTTCCGGCACCAGTTTTGACAAGGAAAAAGACATTGTCGATGTCTGGTTCGATTCCGGTGTGAGCTATGTCGGTGTGTGCGAAGACGATCCCAGGCTGGGTGTCCCGGTGGACATGTACCTCGAGGGTTCGGACCAGCACAGGGGGTGGTTCCAGAGCACGCTGCTGGCATCCGTCGGCACCAGGGGCGAGGCACCGTACAAGACTGTTCTGACCCATGGATTTGTTGTGGATGGTGATGGAAAGAAAATGTCAAAGTCGCTGGGCAACACCATTCCCCCGGATGAGATCATTTCCAAGTATGGTGCAGAGATCCTTCGCCTGTGGGCAAGTGCACAGGATTACAAGACCGATACCAGGATATCGGATGAGATTATCAAGCGCCTCGTGGAGACCTACCGGCGTATCAGGAACACCTCCCGGTTCATGCTGGGCAATTTGAGCGACTTCGACCCGAGAGCGGACATGGTCCCCTATGAGAACATGATGGAGCTCGACAAGGTTGCTCTTCACAAGACGCAGGAACTCATCGAGAGGGTTCGCAGGGCCTATGAAGAATTCGAGCCGTATATCATCTACCAGCTCGTGCAGAATTTCTGTGCCGTCGATATGAGTGCCTTCTATCTCGATATCATCAAGGACAGGCTCTATGTATACAAACCCGATTCTTTGGAGAGAAAGTCTGCACAGAGCGCGATCTTCAGGATACTCATCGATCTGACCAGGCTCCTTGCTCCCATCCTGGCATTTACCGCAGAAGAGATCTGGGATTTCATTCCCGGGTTTGAAGGCAAGGAGGAGAGCGTACATTTGAGCTCCATGCCCAATGTCGAGGAGGCGTTGAAGGATGCAGGCCTGGCGGGCAAGTGGGACCGTATCATCGCGTTGCGTCAGGAAGTCTCGAAGG
>CAYRCP010000069.1:0-8650 GCA_964422755.1 uncultured Bacteriovoracaceae bacterium
AAATGAGCTACGGGACAGGGTAAATTTCCTTTCTCGGGATACATGTCGATGAGTTCTGCGATCTTCTTGATGTCCATAAAATATCCTCCTTATTCGGTGATAATGAGTGCATCCGCCACTGTCGGCTTACCGTGTTGTATTATTATGGGGTTTAAATCTATCTCTTTTATACCGGGAAAATCAAGGGCTATCTGTGACAGTGAAATGAGGATATTGGCCATGGCATGGCTGTCAACCGGCGGCATATTCCGGTAGGACCCGATAACTGCCCGTGCGGAAATGTTGTTGATCATCTCCATGGCATCATCCAGGCTCAGCGGTGCGAGGCGCAGGGTAAAATCATTGTAAGCCTCGGCAAATATCCCCCCGAGGCCAAACATGACGCATGGCGGAAAACCTTCATGCCTGCTGATTCCTGCCATGAATTCCCTGTCGCCTGCAATCATTTCCGAGATAAGCACCGCTTTATTGCTCCCATTGTCATTGACAGCAGTATACGCGGTTTTCAGCGCGTGCTCGTCCTTGATGTTCAGATGTACCAGGCCTGCTTCGGTCTTGTGAGCGATATCAGGCGAGCATGCCTTGAGCACAACCGGGTAACCGAGAGTGTGGGCGCTGCGCTTCGCCTGATCAAAACTTTGAGCCAGTTCTTCTCGCGTTGCAGGAATCCCGTATGCCATGAGCAGTCTCTTTGCCTGGTATTCATCCAGACCCGGTGATTTACTCTTCCCGATAATATCCTGCGCCCCGGCGGGGATATGCTCGCTTCGTATTGGTTCGCTCTGGGCCCTTGTCCGGATCTTGAGGTGCCGGTACAGGGCTGCCATTGCCTTTGCAGTCTTTTCCGGCGAGTCGAAGGTGGGAACGCCTTTTTCATGGAATACGCGCATGCAATGATCCTCCTGCCCAAAAAACGACGAGATCATCAGCGGTTTTTTATTGGCCTGCGGCATATCCAGGAGCGGATCAAGGGAGATCTCTGCATTCTTGAGAAATGTCTCCCTGGTGATATCCATATGGTTCTTCATATACGGATACAGGAGGTCTATGAATCCGGTATCCATGATACCGTGGATAATGACGCCGTCAATCTCGTCGGAGGCAAAAAGCTCCCGGGGGATCTTCTCGGTGAGAGCACCCATATCGATATGGAAGGTAAGATCCACAGGGTTTTTTGCACTGGCATGGCCGGGAAGATAGTTGCTGATTTTATTCTGCAGGGTTTCGGAGAATTCCGGTACTTCCAGTCCATGGGCATTGCACGTGGTGGAAATACCGGTGCCGGGACCTCCCGAGTTGGTGAGTACGGCAATACGCCGGCCCTGAAGCGGAGGCTGTGTTGCCAGTGCCCAGCCTGTCCTGAACACCTCTTCTATGGTGTCCACCCTGATGATTCCCGCCTGTTCAAACAGCCCGTCATAGATGTAATCAGGCCCTGCCATTGCACCGGTATGGCTCGATCCGGAGCGGGCACCTGCCTCTGTACCCCCCACATACTGGGCTATGACCGGTTTTGTTCTGCTCACCTTGCGTGCGATCTCGAGAAACTTCCCGGCATCCCGTATGCCCTCGATATAGAGGCCGATGGCCCTGGTTGTATCGTCATCTCCCAGATATGCAAGACAATCGGACAAATCGATATTTGCCTCATTTCCCACACTGATTGCCTTGTTCAGCACGATCCCGTTCTTATGAAGATAGTTTACCGTCTGGGCGACATAGGTCCCGCTCTGGGATGCCAGAGAAAACTTGCCCCGGATATCCAGAAGCGGTGCAACGGTAATGTTGAGCGGCAGGTGTGAGTTGATGATTCCAAGGCAATTGGGCCCGAGAAAACGGATACCATGGGTGTGCGCTATCTCCACGATGGCGTGTTCGAGTCCCTTGCCTGTCTCCCCTGTCTCTTTGAATCCTGCGGTTATTATGACCGCATGCGTCGTGCCAAGCCTCCCGAAGGCGTCGAGCATCTCGGGAACGAGCCGGGTCGGAACCACCAGGACAGCAAGATCAGGGGCATACGGCAGGTCGTCCACAGAGGCATATGCCCTCCTGCCGAGCACCTTTTCCTCTTTCGGGTGAACCGGGAATATCTCTCCGGAAAAGCCGCTGTTTAACAGATTGAAAAGCTGTATCGTACCCATGGTCGTAATATTGTTGCTTGCACCGACAATGGCAATGGATGAAGGATTCATGATTCGGATCAATGGATTGCATGACATGGCATTTCTCCTTTTGGTACTAGATACAATGCATTATAGGGGTTAACATAAAGCTTAAAGTATAACTTGAAACTTTGATTTGAGATTACAGAGTTATCCGATCTGTGTCAATAGGATTAATCAAGCTTGCGCGGTCGGGAACAGGGAGTTCTTCATGGCGTAAGCACAAGAAACAAAGCACTATTCATCATTGCCGGGGAAAAGATGGTGTTGCGAAGTAGTGGAATATCAATATATGATACGCCAATGGTTATGAAAGATTGGATAACGACTTCAGCGCCGTATCGAGGCATTTTACGCTTTGTCAGCTGGTATACGCATCTGCTGAACAATCCGTCCCAGACCACACGGTCGCTGAGCCTGGGTATCCTTATCCTCATAGCTTTTTTTTCGGTTCTCGGCCTGTTTGAAGTGGCCGACCCCTACCCGTTCCGGGGTTGGATATACTTCAGGCTCACCCTCGAAGATCTGGGATTTTCAGGCGGGATAATATTCATCGTAATGGTGGCTGTCATGTCGCTCATTACCCCCATAAGCCTGTTTATCATGACAGGGGCAGCGAGTTTCGGGCCGCTGCCGGGCATCCTCCTGTCCTATATCGGTGCCATACTCAATGCGAACCTGACATTCTTCCTGGTCAAGGCGCTGTCCATAGACGATAAGTGGGGGCAGGACAAAAGGACGTCACGGATCAAGGAGATGATCGGCAGGAACGGCTACCCCATTGTGCTGTTTCTTCAGCTGATAACCCTTATCCCCTTTGTTGCAATCAATTCTGCAGCAGCCGCATCCGGGGTAAAATGGAAAGACTTCATGAAGGCCACCAGTATGGGGGTGCTGCCGTGTATCGTTATCTATTCGTTTCTGGGAAATATGATTGTTTCAGATCTGATCTCGCCCCGGGTGTATTTTGCCTTCATAACTGTGGTGGCTGTATGCATCATAGGCATTTCGCTCAAGAGGAAGCGAAATCTGCATCTCAGAGGCAAACGCATCGACTAGGTTTCCGATAAAAAGATCTATCCGTATTTCCGGCATGATATCCATAATCCCGCGGCAATGCTCAGCCTGTCCGGGACCGAAAGCCCGACCGGCAAGCCCGCCATCGACATGCAGGGGAACGACCCCCTGGAACAACAGGTGACCTTCGGATCGAAGCAGCGCAAGTCCCATGATCTTACTGCCGGAGCAGACAAGCTCCACCGGGGCGGTGCGGGCAAAACACACCTGGGAAAACCGTGCAGCTTCACCTTTCATCTCTACCTTAAGGCCACATTTTTTCAGAGCAGAGCCAAACAGCCTGGAGATACGGATATATGACTCGGTAATACCTCCGGAAAAGGGTCCTGTTTCTCCCACACCAATGCTGTAGGTGAGATCATGCTGGTGCAGAACAGCCCCGCCACCTGTGGGACGGGAAATTATGGGGAGCTCGAGGCCTTTGTCGAACAACTGAAAATGCTTCTGGTGGTGGCCGATGGTAATGGCGGGTTCATCCCAGTCATAGAGGCGAAGAAACCCGGGAGCATCACCTCTACGGACTGTAGAAAACAGGGATAGATCACGCTCCATATTGGAGCGTGAGGGGTATCTTCCTTCTACAATAAACTGCCAGACACTCATAACTCTTCAATAATGAAGAGCTGATCCCCGTAACCCACCCTCTCCCCATCCTGTTTCAGGATTGCGGTGACGATGCCGTCGACATGCGATTCGATTTCATTCATGAGTTTCATGGCTTCGATAACACACAGCACCTGGTCTTTCTTGATCTTGTCGCCGATCTGAACAAAGGGCTGCGTTTCCGGTGAGGCTGAACGGTAAAAAGACCCCACAAGGGGTGATGTGATGGTAACCGTCGGGTTTTCCCGTTCTGCCGGTCTTTTCGTCTCGCCTTCTTTTCTTCGAAGGGAGCTGGTCTCGGGCGTGGTGCCGGCGCGTATGATGTGAATACGCTCCGGGGTCCACTCGAGTTCCACCACATCAGTGTTTTTTATGATCTCTATGAGTTCTTTTACGATTTTTAGATTCATCTAACTCACTCTCTCTATATATTCTCCTGTCCTTGTGTCTACCTTGATTATGTCCCCCTCATTGAGGAAAAGGGGTACCTGAACAGTTTTGCCGGTTTCGAGTTTTGCCGGTTTGGACCCCCCTGATGCGGTGTTGCCGCGAATACCGGGGTCGGTTTCGGCAATGGTGAGTTCCATGAACATGGGCAGATCAATGCCGATGGGTATTCCGTTATGAAAAAGAACTTCGACCTCGATGTTTTCTTTGAGATACTCCATAGCGCTGCCTATCTGGTCCTCTTTGAGCATCATCTGATCATAGGTCTCGCTGTCCATGAAACAGAAACCGGAATCATCACGATAGAGAAACGACATCTTCTTTTCCTCGAGATCGGGCACATCGACCTTTTCACCAGAGCGGAAGGTCTTGTCCAGGACGTTGCCGGAGATAAGGCTTTTCATCTTTGTCCGCACAAAGGCACCGCCCTTCCCGGGTTTGACGTGCTGGAAATCAACGATGACGAAAGGCTCTCCTGAGAGCTCGATCTTCAGACTTTTTCTGAACTGTGCTGTTGAATACTGCATGGTGACTCCTCTAATTGATTACTTGTATGGCCTCTTTAGCAATATTTGTAATGCGCTGGCAAGAATTATCTGTAATCACAAGCGTATCTTCCAGTCGTATCCCGAACTTGCCCGGAAGATAGACGCCGGGTTCTACGGTTACCACCATGGCTTCTGAAAGTTCATCATCGGAGCGCGGAGAGAGTGTGGGCATTTCGTGAACCTCCATGCCGACCCCGTGGCCGAGGCCATGCCCGAAGAACTTACCGAGACCGGTGGAGTTAAGGTACGCCCGGGCACAGTTGTCGATGTACGATGCCTTTACACCCGGGGCAAGGGCTTCAATCCCAAGTTTCTGGGCCTGAAGCACATGATTGTAGGCCTGGGTGAATTCTTCACCCGCCTTGCCGGTATGTATGGTCACGGTCTGGTCTGAACAGTATCCGTTGTACACGCAGCCAAAGTCTATCACCACAGGCTCCCCGCTCTTAATGATGCGCTCGGATGCAACACCATGAGGCATGGCCGATCTTTCTCCCGAGGCGATAATGAGTTCAAACGATGGTGCGCTCGCTCCACGCCTTTTCATCTCGCATTCAAAATCAAGGGCGACATCTTTTTCCCTGCGTCCTATGATTCCGCCTTTCAGAACGAGCGAGAGAGACTCTTCTGATATGAGTGCAGCCTTTTTGAGCAGCACTATCTCATCGGGGTTCTTGATGGCACGAAGGTACACGAGCTGTTTGCCCATAGGCGTTATCTCGATGCCCTTGAACAGGTCCTTTATCTGGATAAAGCTGTCCACATCGAGAACATTGGATTCTATGCCGAGGGTCAAGGCACCAAGGCTGTTCAAATATTCGTAGATCTCTTCCCATCTCTTCGATATCTCGAAGACCTCGACGGACGACTCATGCTGTGCCTGCAGCGTGTTGCGCGAATCTACAAACAGGCCTGCATGGGAGTCGGTATAGATGACTATTCCATCTCCTCCGGTGTATCCGCTTATATAAGAGACATTGGCCCGTGAGTATAAGACAATGGCATCAAGTCCTTTGAGAAATCCTCTTGCCCTAGATAATCTTTTTTTCATAAAGCTCCTTTATCGCTTCAAGCGCAAGCACATAGCCCAGCGGTCCGAGACCGGAGATGGTACCTGCAGCAATATCTGAAAACATGTTTTTCTGCCTGAATGATTCCCTTGCCGAGGGATTGCTGATGTGGACCTCGATAAAGGGGATCTTGACACTGAGCAGTGCATCACGAATCGCAACAGAGGTATGGGTATATCCGCCCGGGTTCATGATGATTCCATTGGTACCGATGGTGGGGGCCGATTGAACCGACTCGATGATCTCGCCTTCGTGATTGGACTGGAAGAAATCCGTGTCCACGTCGAGTTCAAGTGCCCTTTGTTTTACCAGGTTCTCTATTTCCGTTAACGTTGTGGATCCGTATATGGATGTCTCGCGTGTACCCAGCATATTCAGATTCGGCCCGTTAATGATCATAACCTTCATTTTTTCATCCTCTCCAACCACGTCTCAAGGGTTTTCAGAATATACATATCCTGAACGCGCAGGGCTTCCTTTTTTAATTCAGGTTCCCGGTCTGATTTTTTCAGTACATCGGCGTAGATGTCAAGAGCCTCTTCATAGTGTCCCTGCTGGGCATAGATCGCTGCCAGGCCTAACGAGGGTTCGTTCACCAGGGGATTTTTATCTCCTGCGGCCTCAAGCATATCATATGCCTCATCATCATCCGGGTAAAAGCTCATATATTTATTAAGGCACTGCCGGGCCGATTCCATATCTCCCTGCTGAGAGTATATCAGTGCCATGTAATAGTGGGCCTTGACCAGATGTTCCACATCTTTGGCAATTTGATCAAATATTATCGAGGCTTCGTTGTCCCTGCCAAGCTTGAACAATGATATCCCGAGCATAAGTCTCTCTTCGTTGGTGGCTGCACTATCCCCGGCAGAAGCTATGGCAAGAAACCTGCCTTCATCAAAGGCCTTTTTAAAATCCATGCAAGAATTCCTTATATGCATCTAGTAGTTTGGAATCAGTGAGTTTTTTAACGGTAACATCCCCGATAGACCCTGTCAACACAAAGTAGATGCCTCCTGCTGCAGCCTTTTTGTCCATGGTAATGAATTGCGCCAGTTCCTCCACCCGGGGTAATCTCAGCGTATCCGGAATCATGTGCTCGCGCAGGATCAGGGCGTTTATCCGTGCCAGATCCCCTGCTCCTAAAAGACCGAGTTTATGGGACAGCCATGAGGCAAAGAGCATACCCGCAGCAACTCCCTGCCCATGGTACACTGCGTAGTCCGAGATCTGCTCGATGGCGTGTCCCAGTGTATGTCCGAAATTCAGTATCCTCCGAAGCCCCCCTTCCCGCTCGTCTTTTCTGACAATACGGGCCTTGTCCCTGCTGCACATTCCGGCCAGTTTTGCATAGTCTGGGCTGTGGTTTTTTTCGATATAATCGAACAGCTCAGGGTCCATGATAATGCCGTATTTTATTGCCTCTGCCATGCCGTTTTTCATGTGTACATCTTCAAGTGTCCTGATGAACATGGCATCAGAAACAACAAAGAGCGGCTGGTGGAAGGTCCCCACCAGGTTTTTGCCGAAGGCATTATTGATGGCGGTCTTTCCCCCGATAGCGGAATCCACCTGGGCCAGCAGCGTGGTGGCCACATGCACAACCTCAATGCCGCGCATGAAGATACTGGAGACAAAGCCGGCAAGATCTCCGGTCACCCCTCCCCCAATTGCCAGGCAGATCCATCCCCGGTTTGCGTGCAGGGAAAACAGCTCAGTGAGGATGGTCTGCGAAAATGTCTCGCACTTTGATTCCTCACCTGAAGGCACTGCCATGATGTGGTAAGGAGAGCCCTGTAATGCTTCTGTAATGATATCGCCATGAATCCTGAGCACATTTTCGTCTATGAGGGCGAATATGCCCTCGGGCTCGATATGTCGGGCCATGAGGGAGAGAATGTCTTTGAAGATCCCATCGCCGATGTAGATGGGGTATGCACGCTCACCAAGCACAACCGGGATCGGCTCAAAGCTCCCGGTGGTCTTCGAGCTGATCTCACGGGCTACCTCATGCGGCGTTTTATCCTGCGTATCGATGATGATGTCCGCATCTTCATAAGCAGCTTTTCTTGCCGCAAACAGTTCCGATGCATGATCATCCCACAGGGGCCTGCCCGAGGACTCGGGTATCCGCTGTTTGAGTGTCTCATACGGGGCACGGAGATGGACGATAACCCCGCACGACTTCATCAGGCCCCGGTTGAACTCATCGACGGGAAGCCCTCCGCCCGTTGCCACCACATACTTCTCCCGGCTGCCTGCAAGCTCGGTGAGTGCATCTTTTTCAAGAAAACGAAACGCTTTATGCCCGGCATATTCGAAGATTTCGGGAATGGAATGCCCGGAGGTGCTGCAGATGAGTTCATCCAGGTCCACAAACTCTCTCCCTGCAAGGCTGGAGAGTTCTTTGCCCACCGTGGTCTTTCCCGAACCCATGAAGCCGGTCAAGAATATCATAGAGACTCCCAGTAGGTCCGCTGTAGTGCAAAGGCCTTTCCCAGTGCTTCCATATTTGGTGAGGCAAAGCTCATGAGGATTGCCTTTGATAACGCGATGATCATCATGGCTTCCCCAACCACGGAGGCCGCAGGGACAGCACAGTAGTCCGATCGTTCATAACGGGCCCGGGCTGCAGATCCGTCACGGATATCGATTGTTTCAAGCCCTTTTTTGAGCGTGGGGATAGGTTTCATGGTGCAGGTAACCTCGATGGGTTCACCGTTACTCACCCCGCCTTCCATGC
>CAYRCP010000070.1:0-8568 GCA_964422755.1 uncultured Bacteriovoracaceae bacterium
ACTACATCATACCTACACACTGTACGGGCAGGAAAGCCATTATGCACATCGAAAAGGAAATGCCAGCACAGTTCGTACTCAACATGTCGGGAACGCAGCTGAGTTTTACTTCATAGCGGGCAGTGGATAGTGTGTTAGGCTGTAGGCTGAAGGCTGTTAGTGAATATATTCCTTCAAGATTCAGCATTATAACCCGGAACCTGAAAGTACCCCAAGGGCATTTTTATCAGGGAACCTGCCTGTCTGAGTAGTTACTGAGGGTTGTATCGGTCGGCTGTTGCAGTACTGGGTATAATTTGCCTTGTTTCAATAGCCTGCAGTTTATCTCCAAATCTGTTAAATTTCACTGAAGAATGTTTTTTTGAACAAAATTGTTAAAATACAGTGCTGTTAAACGAATATGTCATGTCTGTCCGATCCGTGAGCGTGCACGCAAATACCGGTGGAACGGCGTTTTGTGAAGCATCCGGCGCATCTTGAGATACTGGTCTCACATTTGCTATTGCTATAGTGGAAACAATGGATGTAAAGGGGAGCTCTGTCTGAATCAAGATCCAGGCAAACGTAAATAAGAGCATGTATTTTCATGATGAATCCACTATGTAATCGCTCATAATCATATCCAAGAGGTGCATGAATGATAGTGCAAGATGATGACAGCCTGCATGAAGAATGCGGGGTATTTGGTATATTCGGTGACCCTGAGGCTGCCGAAAAGACCTATCTCGGTCTCTATGCCCTCCAGCACAGAGGACAGGAGAGTGCCGGTATTGCTGTTTCGGACGGCTGTGACATCCGTCTGCATAAGGGCCTCGGGCTTGTATGGTCCGTCTTTTCTGACCCCGGTGCCATGCCGAGGCTGAAAGGCGGTTGTGCCATCGGTCACAACCGGTATTCCACAAAGGGCGCGAATGAACTCATCAATGCCCAGCCCATATCCATCGAGTGCAAGTCCGGCAAGATTGCCGTGGCGCATAACGGGACCCTGACAAATGCCCAGGAACTCAGGCGTGATATGCAGGATCAGGGGTCCATATTCCAGACCACCTCGGACAGCGAGATCATCCTGCACCTGATCGCACGTTCAAAAAAGGCTACCACTGTCGATATGCTCATGGAGGGCCTCAACAAGATAGTCGGGTCATATTGCTTCGTGATGCTGACACCGGACAAATTGATCGCTGCACGGGACCCCCATGGCTTCAGGCCATTGTCCCTTGGCAGGCTTGGTGACGCCTATGTCGTTGCTTCTGAAAGCTGTGCCTTTGATATCATCGGCGCGGAGTATCTGCGGACCGTAGCCCCCGGTGAGGTCGTTGTTATTGACGCAAACGGGCTCAGTTCCTTTAATCTTCCGACGGTGGTGAAAAAGAGCTTCTGCATATTCGAACATATATATTTTGCACGGCCCGACAGCTTTGTGTTTGGCGAAAAGGTGGACAAGGTGAGGCGGTCACTGGGCAAACAGCTTGCCAAAGAAGCCCCTGTGGACGCTGACATAACCATTGCCGTTCCTGACTCGGGCAATACTGCGGCCCTGGGATATGCCCGCGAGTCAGGCATCAGATATGAGATCGGGCTCATACGGAACCACTATATCGGCCGCACCTTCATCGCACCTCATCAGGATAAACGAAAGCTCGATGTCAGGGTGAAGCTCAACCCGGTCAGAGGAGTTCTGGAAGACAAGAGGGTGATTCTCATTGATGATTCGATTGTCAGAGGCACTACCATGAAGCAGATCGTGCAGCTTCTGCGCAGTAAGGGTGCAAAAGAAGTGCACGTGAGGATCAGTTCACCGCCCATCATATCTCCCTGCTATTACGGCATAGATATCTCGAACAAGGCCGAGCTTATTGCGAGTTCCAAGATGGTATCGGCAATACAGGCCTACATAGAAGCCGATTCTCTTGCCTATCTCTCGGTTGAAGGTCTGCTCAATACGGTGCAGGACAGAACTCAATACTGCACGGCCTGCTTCGGCGGGGATTATCCAACCCCGATACCCCTTGATTTCGATAAGTTCTGCTTCTGATAAGACCGTACTCTGTTTTCAGCTCATGATCAGAGATAACGCTCGGTTCGAACTCGAGTACCGTGGGTAAACTGGAGTTATGGAGCAGAGGAGTATTGGGGTAAAAACAGCAGGGGATCTTTTTTCTGGCTCATCACACTAAAGCATACGTGAATTCATGCACGCCATAGAGTTTCAGTACGAAGAACTCTCTATCGCTGAAGACATAGGATAGAATAGACTTATCCGGTGTCGAAGTGTCGGCGAAAGAGCACGTTACGTGCAGGGCGTTATTCAAGAATAGTTCATTCTCGCGCCAAGTCGCCAAGCCGCCAAGGAATCCTCTTTTTTTTAGTCGTTCTTAGCGACTTTGCGTCTTTGCGCGAGTTTTTTTCTCCAGGTACTATACTGTACGAATTGTACAAAGTTCAGGGAAGTATGCTTCCATCCGAAGAACCTTTTTTTATTTTTGAAAGGCTCCATGTATTCTCAGTCATCACACCATCCTTTTAAAAAGATTTATGCGTCCCGGCAGCTGAAAATCTATCGAACATCTTTCAACGGGTAGTTTGACGAAAATGGAGCACCGGCAGGCAACAGTACAAAAATGAATCAGCCTGCGAGTTGTATGCATGGTATTCCCACCTGATCCTCAGGCGAACCGGCAACAGGGTATTTCCACTTGTGCGAGTGTGCAGAACATTGCCGGAGAAGACCATCGATGAGATATACTCGAGCATTTTATTAGTCCAAAGCCCCTCCAGAAGCAGATTATCAGCTATTTGCATGAATACCTTTTTAAGGATCTTCTTTATCTGGTATCGGCATACAGCAGCCTGTGTGTGGAATGTATTGATGTGATGTTTGTGCAGAAAAATATTTTGGCACAGAGGTTGCTGTTATACTGGCTAAGTCATTCATTGCCTGGGACCGCAATATCGGTCCTGAGGGGTGCGGATATATCACCTGACGATGATTTGGCAAATAAAGATTAAAAAAAGAAGAAGCAAAGGAGGCGAATATGGGATTTATCGGTGAAGATCTCTTCCATTTCCAGGCATCTCTCGTTCAATCAGGAACAACCTTTGAGGATTTCATCAAGGAGAATTACATCGATAAATGGGTGAATGAAGAACTGTACGCTGCCATGTCGGTGAGGACTTCTCTGGTGGGCGCTGTGCAGAATTATCTCATAGATGAGGGCCTGCTCAATCTCGAACGGGTGCAGATGAGTCCGGTAACCGATCCGCTGGCACATGACGTGGAACACGTGCCCACCATACATTACAAGGGCATGCCCTATGTAGCCACGCACTCGATGATATATTCGAAGTTTCTTGCGTGCTTCAACGAGCGGGTAAAAGGCATCTTTGTAGACTCCCCCAATATTCGTCTTGAGATTGAGAGCCCACAGAAGAAACAGCGTGGAAAGTATCTGATCGACTTTTCACAGATCGATATCGAACTGCGGCGCAACAGGGGGATCGGGATCGAAGAATATAAGAATTCTCCGGAAAAGGTAAAGAAGGTCCTGGAAGAGGATTATGAAAAGGCGATTGACTTTTTCGAACGCATGATCATTGCAGCAATGACAAAGATTGCGGAAAGAAATGAAGATGAACTCAAGTTTCTCGGGGTTGCCATTGAGGTCCCTTCCCAGCCGTTCCCGCGCATCAGGCACGACCATGCACTTGCCAAATACGGCAAGATGGACCTGGATGCAAAGGCAGGAGCGGACATTAGCTCGCAATTCTTCTGGGTAACCGGCCTGATGCGGGAGAACTATGACCTCATATATCCGTATATCCTTCCGGACGGCAGCAAAGCACCGCTGTCTTCATTCACGTCGGATATGATCTATAACTACGATATCTGTGCAAAATCAATCGTGCGGGAGACCGGCCAATTTTCTCCCGCGATTGAGATATTCTCCGGTGCCATACGGGAATGGCTCTATGAACCCATCATACACAGGCTCATTGATAATAAGATTATTCCTGAAGAACCCAGATTTGAAAACGGCGTTCTGGAGAACATTTCGATAATGGATGGCTACAGCCCATTCCTTACTGCCGTCGCCATGAAAGATGACAACGGCAGGCCGTATTTTCCCGAGACCTTTGGCGGAGGGCTTGGCGTCGAGCGGTCTCTGTATGCCCTGCTGAAAGGATCGAAGATCGAGAAAATCGATGACCTTACCTGCTTCGGCAAAAACCCGGATTCGTTTCCGATTTTTATGTTCTAGAAACACGTACCTCCTCTTTTAAGCCTTTTTACCCTTTGCCCCAAGGGTAAAAAGGCTTAGTTTTTTTTAAGACGGAACTGAGATAAGTGGCGGCGAATGGAGGACAGGGTAAAGAACGATCCGGACAGTTCAACATCTCAGGCAGAAGGGACTTCTTTCGAGAAGAGGGTCCGTGATTCCAGGCAGCAGGCAGAGCAAGACTTGGGGCTCATGACCAGAGGCATCCGGCTTCGTTTTCTACTACGCCGGACACGGAAGGCAGAAGGGAAAAACTTAATCTAAGAAAAATAAGGGCCTCAACCTTTGACAACGTAAAAAATAATGTTGTTTGTTGAGACCCCGCATTCCCTCTAAGGGGTGACACCTGTTCTTTCCTTAAAACTGGTATCTATCTCCCTTCACACTTTTGTGATCTATGTTTATATCCCTGACACATACAATGGGCATTGCCCGGGATAACGGGAAGAACAATTTTCGATGGGTAGGCCGCAGTCCGGTATACGGTAATGGTCGTATCCGGCACTTCACTCACATCGTTGTTCGGTGCCAGCCCGGGATTCAGTTCGAAATTATCGAGGTCTGCACAGGCAATGGCCACCCGTATCGCATGACCTGCCTTGAAAACCCAGGATGTGGCCACAAGATCAAATTCCAGCTCGATCACCTGGTTATCTGCCAGTACGCCATCGATAAACTGATCTTCTGCATAGCCATGCCACGGCAACTCCGGCAGAACGTCTAGACCGCCGTCCACCTGATCATCGTCTTCCTGCAGGTCTTTCCATCCCGCCCGCAGCTTTCCTTCCGTAACATATACGGATTCGCCGTATTCATCCACATCCGTCAGATAAACATAAAAATCGCCATAGTCCTGATCGGATGAAACCCATAGATGGATGACCGGATGTCCGGTCACTTCCATATCCGATTCCAGAGGCGGGGTATCATACATTAACGTTTTTGCATCGTGAGCCGTCCTGGTCATCAGATCATCAGGGGTGCTTACCAGCACCCACCGGCTGGAATCATTGGTGCCATAGGTTGAACTATGAGTGTAATCAACCAGATAATCATCAGCGCCATCGACGGACGGGGTTGTGGACAGCAGGTTTTCCTCGTTCAGGAAATACTCTGTCATCTGCTGACGCGCCAGGGGCCATTCCTTTTCAGATCGCCAGCCTTTGTTCATGACATACAGATAAACAGGATCTTCCTGATCGATGCCGTTATCGATGTTTTTCAGATACCTGTCCAGGAAGCGGAGTTTTTCGATAAACAATTGATCATAAAGTTCTTCCTCATAGGAAAAATACGCGCTGTAAGCCTCCGGCATTCCGATATGAAACCTTGGAGCTATGAGCATTTTTGACTGCGTATACTCTGCCATGGTTGCATGCAGTTTGAACGTTCCACGGGTAAAACCATCGAACCAGCCGCCCAGGTTATAGACGGGTATGCCGGAATCGATAATATCCGCCAGCCATGATCCGGGGCTTGTAACCTTTGCATTCACCAGCGGGAACGGAGCCAACTCCATCTCTAAATCCCAATATGTGTCGGCATCGGCCATCTGCTTGAATGTCAGGTTCTGCGTGTGGCCGAGTGTCGCCAGGTAATAAAAGTGCCCTGTCCGTTCGACCCCGTCTGCATAGGTGGGGGGGTAGTCATCGAGAAAGGTGGTCGGGTTTCCCTGGGTCATCATGGGGATTTCATCGGCAAGCTCACCATCTCCATCCTCATCGATCACCGGAAGAGCCGGCAGAAGCGTTCCATAACAGATATTCAAGTTTCTCGCATTCAGGTACTGGCTATAGTCTGTGATCCATTTCTGGGATGAGATCCCCCCGTGACGAAAACCTTCGGTATATGTCTCAAACAGGATGACTTCAGGAATGATGGCTTTGAGTGCTTCGGGTTTGTTCTTTGCAGACGCTAACTGGCTGTAGCCCAGAAATGATTGGCCGATCATCCCCACGTTGCCATCACACCATGGCTGGTCGGCGATCCAGTCGATAATCTCCTTGCCGTCTGTGCCGATTCGCGGATCGGCAGGCAATTGTGATCCGAAAGACGCGCCGGTGCCACGGAAATCCGCTATAACGACGGCATATCCGTAGGACAGCAGTTTGTAGGTCTCGAAATGACCAGGCGTGACAGCACCATTTTGCGGGTTGATAAGAGCACGGCCGTAGGGCGTATATATAAATACGGTGGGAAATGAAGCTTTCTCAGGGCCATCGTCCGGCAAGTATATGTCTATGGCCAGATTGACGCCGTCAGGCATTTCTATATAGTGTGACGACATGGTCGAGCTGTCGTACTCCGGTTCCGAATAACCGGTATAGGTAAAATATGAACTTGCCCCGACCGTATCCCCATCACAACCCGATGAGTCATTACAGCCGACCATGCACATGATCAAGCTCATGCCGGCTACAAGAATAGCCCTCAACATTGTTTTTTTCATCTTTCCCTCCCAAACAAGATTTATTTGTTCGTGCCAACAGGCACCCGATAATTCCACCGGAACAGACCCTGTTGCCGTATTGGCCGGAATCTGTTCCGTTCAGCTTCACGTTAACAGGCTTCAGAACCGCTGTCTTTGATAGCCGATGTCAAAATGCTTGACCGAATCCGACACTTCTCCCTGGTATTCAGTCAACTATCGGGTGGTATTGTATCGGGCAGGCAGACGGCCTGAAGAGGAAAGCTCTATCTACATTCGCTCGGGCAGCCGGGTTGAAAGGGTAGGTAAGGACGGGTTATTTTGAGGCATACCGCACCCTGTATTCCATCGGCGTCATGTCCATCCAGCGTTTGAAGGCTCGATAAAACGCCGATAATTCCGAAAAACCGAGATCGTCGGAAATACACTGGATGGAGGAATCCGTTTCTATCAGCAGTCGGGTGGCTTTTAAGCTCAGAATCTCTTCTTTCAATTGCTTGAAAGATGTACCGCAGGAACCCAAGGTTCGCTGCAGCGACCGTGCCGATGTATTGAGATAACTGGCTACCGTTTCCAGCTTCAATGCGTTGGTATCCGGGCGGTCCATCAGCATTCTCGATACCTGTGCGGCAATCGATGGGCCTGGAAGCTGGTCGTGTATCTGAGCGATTTCCCGGACAGATCGGCTCTCCAGAAATGCATTCGCGCCCAGAAACGGGCGTTTCATGTCGTCCCATGAAAATGTCAAGGCAGTATGTTCCGCGTCAAACCGGATTGGACAACAAAATAGTCTTTGATAGTAATCTGCGTATGCCGGCCTTGCAAATTGAAATGCGGCCTGTATCGGTTTTATGTCCACTCCGGTCAGTCGCTTTGCGAAGGTTAACATTGAACCCAGAAATATCTCTGTATAGAGCGGTTTCTGTGCATTTTCAGTCTGGGGAACAAAGCGGATACCGGCTATGTTTTTTTCTTTGAGTAACCGTACATTAAGATACGGATGAACTAAACAACCGAACCGTTCCACGTAACCGATTGCGCTTTCACTGTCTTTTACATAGAATATCAGCGAGTCCAATGGTTCCATCCGATCCAACCCGGGGTTTTCCGCCATTTCAATATACACATGGGGTTTCCCGATGAGATCCGGCAACACGCTCAAGAGACGATCCAGCGTTTCCACCGGCAGTTTTGTCTGAAAGGGTTGAATGCTCAGGTTTTTCAATCCGGCGGCCCGGTAAAGCTCCTCCTCGGTTATCCCGTTTAAAATCGCTTCGGTAATAGGATACGTCGACCATCTGCTGCTTACCAAAGCACTCATATCAATCCCCTCCTGCCGAATATCATCGCACGATCACCTGAATTGTTCAAACACATATAAAATAGCTGGCGGATAGTTATCAATCCTTTTGTGGAAATGATGGACATTCTATAGCCGGAAAGTTAATGCAAGGAGGTGGGGGCAGGGAAGGTTTTGCAATGCCACATTTATAAACAGAGATGATTAAAATCCTATGCAAGACCCCATGCTTTCCCGGCAGAAGTGAAGAAGACAAAGAATATACTCACCGCATCCGGCTTCGCCTTCAGCTTCAGGGTTCGTTTGCAACTACGCCATGACAAGATGCCGGGACAATTCGGTAGGATAGCCGAATTGGACGAACTTTAGTTTCGCCCGCAGGGTGAGGGTCATGGATGGACCGAGTCACATGAAGGGGCAGAGGACGCAGAGTTTAAAAGCCTTTTCATCAATCGGGAGACGGCGACGTGTCCGGTGAAGCCAACGGCGGAGACTGATTGGTGAAAAAATATCTTAGAATGCTCATTTTGACCCCCAAATGGGGCTTCTAAGGCTTAAAAAGG
>CAYRCP010000071.1:0-8424 GCA_964422755.1 uncultured Bacteriovoracaceae bacterium
ATGCGACGTATTTCTCGACTTTGTATTAAGAAAATATATTAGCAAGAGTGTATAACAAGCTAATCCAGCGGACGGCTTTCATCCGCCGCTGATCTGCACGTTGGATGTGAGTATGATAATAAGAATCACAGCTAAACTTGGAAAAAAGATAGGGTTCTCACCATCACAGATGCTCCCACTCGACAAGAATCCCTTCACTGACTGGACAGCGCATTTATTCCGTGCTGATCGTACTCAGTATATTATTATCACAAATACCGCCTCTCTTTACTCTATGGTCATGTATGGAAAAGGAATAACTGATGATTCCATTTTCTTACAAAGGGCAATAGGTAACATAATTGATAACCTTCGCTATGACGGATTCGGGTTCATTGCCGATCGTCTGATCGCCCCCGATACATTCAATGTCTCTTTTTCAAAGTCTTTAAACCGTGCCGTCACAGGGTCGATGAATGATCTCATATTTAACGCAAAATATTGTCTTGAAAATGAAGATGCCTCTCCTTACGATGTATCGATTGAATTAAACGGAATGCCATTGTCCTATATTGATTATAAAAGCCCAAGAGAGGCTTTTAGTAAACTTAAAATTGCTTAAGGCTCATCCAACAATCGCATCCAGGCGGAAGAACAGGGGGCAGGTCTTGGAACATGAATTTTGATATGGTAAGGTTTGAAAATGGCAAGGCCGTCAAAAAAGGTACTGGCAGATAGCGATGAATTTCTTGAATCAAGACCTCGCCCACATTTTTTCAAAAAGGGGATTAAGGTCATCAACAAGAAAGGATTGCATTATATTGTCGAAGATAGCGGCAGGTTAAAGAAGTTTAAGCCCTGGCTTGGCGACGCTTTTTCTTTTTTATATGATTTCATCATGAAAAATTCTATCTTTCCCAAGAAATTTGGCGGAGATATAAACCAGCATTATGAGATCCTCAGTGAAGAATTGAAAGGAGTTCAAAAAAAACGTGTTCTCGAATTAGCTGCTGGTAGCGGTAGTGCCGTCAATTTCTTACCAAATGATAACCACTATACAGGTACTGATATTAGTCCGTGTCTCCTGAGAAAAGCCGTTAAGAGTTTCAGGAATACCGGCTTCAAAAATGCAAAGTTTTATGTGACAAGTGCGGATGACCTGCCCTTCGATGACAACTTTTATACTATCATCCTTTGTATTCTCTCTCTGAATTTTTTCGACGACATCAATAAGGTTCTTCAAGAGGTTAAACGAGTTGCAGCGCCAGCCGCTATTTTCATTTGCAGTGTCCCGGTGCCAGAGCGAAACATCCTTCAAAGCACGATAAGAGGGACATTGTATTCAGAAGAAGAATTAAATAAAATATTCCAAGAAAATGGTTTTAGCTTCGAAAGCATTCCTGTTGAAAATGGTGCGCTACTTTATTTCAGAGGAATCATACAGTGATCTCATTATTGAAAGAAATCTTGCATAACAAGGCTAATTCAGACGACGAAAAAAAGCCGCGCCACTGACCAAACCCGAAGAAAAACCCTCGGCTCCAGAATTTATCAGGTTTTAACAATGTATCTTCTTTGCGTGTGAGAATGCCGCAAACTTCCTCACTGTCTTCTCTATTAAGAAGCATAGGAAGTTTAGATAAAATATCATTCAAAGAATCACAAAATCACGTTATGGAAATTGTGTTTGATGGAGAAACCAATGGTAAATCAAAAGATTTTTTTCCAGATTTACCACTCATTCTTAAATGGTAGCCAAAATGTGTGACCAGCACCGTTGGGTTTAACAAAGGAGGGAAAATCATTTTGAAAAGAATAGTATGTTTTGTCTTCATCGGGCTCATTCTTGTTACTAATATTGTCATGGCTAATGAAACTGAAGAGGAAAAATCAGCAACAGCATCAGCCGAGCAATGGCTTAATATAGTCGATGACGGTAAATATATCGATAGTTGGAAGGAATCATCTGAATACTTCAAGCAATCTGTCACTCAGGATCAGTGGGTACAAGCAGTTCAGGCCGTACGTAAGCCCCTTGGCAAACTGGTTTCAAGAAAAGTGATGAGTACATCATACACAACATCTCTGCCAGGAGCACCCGATGGGGAATATGTTGTAATTCAATTTAATACATCGTTTGAGAATAAAAAATCTGGAATTGAAACAGTTACGCCAAAATTGGATAAAGATGGAATGTGGAGGGTATCTGGTTACTACATAAAGTAAAAACCCAACGAATCATTTGAGAGCGTGCTTTCTGACAGACGAAATTTGTTTAGTAAAATTATTGAAGCTGATTTAAAAGAAAATGGGATAAAATTTATTTCCTCACCCATCCCGGTAAAAATCTCCCAAAAGAACTCTGGCCTGATTCTTACTAAGTTGTTCTGCAACACACTTGGGGATAATTTCAACAACAAGCTATCCAGTTGCAAGAGAAGTCGACTTCAGCGACAAAAATGGTATCGTACATAAATCATATGCATATATTCATTTTAATGTAGGTAACTGGAGTCTAAGACCTTGAAAACACCTATTCCCAGGACATAAGTAATTACATATCAGCAAGTTAACTTGCTCCGACCCCGAATATCGCCCTAAATATTTTCGTTCGAAGAACACCCTTATTGTACGAAGTTAATAGAAAGATGAACCTATATAAGTTATAATAACTTTTAACGGAGGAAATATGGGCTCATTTGCAAAAAAGGACATTCTGGATCTCAGCATTTCTGAGCGTATTCAGCTTGTTGAGGATATTTGGGACAGCATTGCTCAAGTCCCTGAGGCTGTGCCTCTGACAGATGAAGAAAAAGCTGAAATTGATCGTCGACTTGATTCATATCATAATAATCCTAACTCAGGATCACCATGGTCACTTGTCCGAGAACGTATTAAGAGTCGTGCATGATTTCCGAGTTAATCATCAGTCCAGAGGCTGAAGCGGATATTGCTGAAGCCTTTGATTGGTATGAGACTCAAGTATCTGGCCTTGGTTCCGAGTTCTTGCTTGTTCTAGATGCCCTTTTCAATTCGATTCTGAGAAATCATCTTCTTTATCCAATTGCATATAAAAATGTTCACAGGGCGCTTATTAGAAGATTCCCTTATTCAGTCTTCTTCATAGTCGAAGAAACAAAGATTGTTGTTCTTTCTGTATTTCATGTTAAACGCAATCCTCGCATTTGGAAAAAAAGAGTCTAAAGGATCTTCGAACCAATGCATCCAGGCATCAGCGGCGGAGGCGCACCGCTGATGCACAATCGTTGGAAGTGAGAATAGAAGATGAAAATATTGGTGCTCAACGGAAGCCCTCGGAAAAGTGGAACAATCGCTTCTCTTCTCAAGGCTGTCACGGAATCACTATCAGCCGAGCATGATATCGAGTGGATTGATGTATGCAAACTCAACATGAAATACTGCACAGCCTGCATGGCCTGCAGAGAAAAAGAAACATGCATTTTGCCTGAAGATGATGCGCACATAGTGGGTAGAAAAATTCAGGATGCCGATGCCCTGGTCATCGGTACCCCGACACACTGGGGAAACATGTGCGCACCGCTGAAACTTCTTTTTGACCGCAATGTTCCGGTATTTATGGGAGAAAGTCCTAAGGGCATGCCAGAACCAAGGCAGAAAGGGAAGCGTGCCGTGGTTGTGACAGCATGCACGACACCGTGGCCTTTCAATTTTATTCTTCCTGAGAGCAGGGGAGCCATCAGAGCGGTCAGAGAGGTTCTACACTACGGGGGTTACAAGATAGTGGGCACGATAACGAAACCAGGAACCAGGAAGTCAAAAGAGATTTCGTCATCCTTGAAGGCAAAGGCAAAGCGTCTGGCGGAAAAGCTCATACAAAGATGACCTTCCAACAAACGCATGAACTCGGCCTGGCAAATCCCGCTGCGCTTCGTTGCAACAACTCCTGCGTATCGTTATAATGCAAACAAACGAGAGGTATTATGAAAACTATTGGACTTTTAGGTGGTATGAGTTGGGAGAGCACGGTTGATTATTATCGTGCGATAAATCAGGGTGTGAAAAGTGCTCTTGGTGATTTGCATTCGGCAAAAATCATTCTTCACAGCGTGGACTTTGATCCTATCGAGAAGCTACAACATAAAGGTGATTGGGCAGGCACTGCAAAAATTCTTTCAGAGGCTGCTCTTAGCGTCCAAGCTGCCGGAGCTGATTTTTTGCTCATTTGCACGAATACAATGCACAAGGTAGCGCCTGAAATTGAACGTGTTTTACGTATTCCAGTGCTGCATATTGCCGATGCTACGGCAGAAGTTCTCGTTGATAAGGGTATAAAAAATGTCGGTTTATTAGGTACGATGTTTACTATGGAGCATGATTTTTACAAAGGACGGTTGAGTAACAAATATGGTTTAAAGGTCCTTGTCCCGGATGATGCGGATCGGAAAATCGTTCACAATGTTATTTATCATGAGCTATGTCTAGGCAAAACAACTGAACGCTCTAAGGCGGATTATATTCGTATTATTGAAAACTTATCTAACCAGGGGGCAGAGGGGGTAATATTAGGTTGTACAGAAATCGGTATGTTGGTTAATCAAACCGATACCGATGTGAAACTATACGATACAACTGCGATACATGCTGCAAAAGCCGTTGAATATGCACTATAATCGCATCGACTCAGCCCGGCAAAAACGCTGCATGCTTTAGACCGGCCTACAAACCGGTCGTGAGATCCACCCTTTCTCTCTATACAGGAAGATTATGGAACATATCATTATTATCGGGGGCGGAGGCTCGGGAGGTGCACTGGCCCATGATCTGGCACTGCGCGGTTTTGACGTGTCCCTGTTCGAGAAAGGGGAACTGCTTTCCGGCACCACGGGCAGACACCACGGCCTGCTGCACAGCGGTGCACGCTATGCGGTGAATGACCCTGCAGCGGCTGTGGAATGCATTGAAGAAAACCGGATATTGCGCAGCATCGCCCCTCAGGCACTGGAACAAAATGACGGCATGTTTGTGGCGATCTCAAAGAGCGATGTGGCGTATTGCAAAACATTCCTCGATGCCTGCCGCACCTGCAATATCGACACACATGAGCTTTCGGCTGCCCAGGCCCTGGCATTGGAGCCGGCCCTGACGCCGGAGGTCAAACTGGCAGTACAGGTACCAGACGGCACCATCGACGCCTGGAGATTACCTCTGCACTTTTTTGCCACAGCCCGGGCCAACAAAGCCCAGATCTTACCGTTTTGCGAAGTAAAGGGCATCGATATTCGCTCCGGTACGGTGACTGGTGTGGAAGTATACAGCTACCAGACCGGAAAAACCTTCATGGTAAAAGGGGATCTGGTCGTCAATGCCGCCGGGGCATGGGCAGGCCGTGTGGCCGCGCTGGCCGGCATTCATGTCCCGATCCAGCCCGGCCCCGGGGTAATGGTGGCCGTCACACGCAGATTGACCAACATGGTGATCAACAGAATGCATCCTGCCGGTGAAGGGGATATCATTGTTCCCCAGCGCGGGCTCTCTCTCCTTGGTACTTCGCTGTGGCTGGCCGATGATCCGGAAAAAACAGCCTTGCCCAAGGATCATATCGAGCGGATGATCGAACACTGTGCCCGTATGGTGCCGGCGGTAAAAGAAACCCCTGTCCGCTCGGCCTGGAGTGCAGCCAGACCCCTGATCAAGGACAATACCGCCTCAGACCCGCAGCACATCAGCCGCACCTTCGAGTGCTACGACCACAAGATCACCCACAACGTGGAAGGGTTTATCTCCCTGATAGGCGGCAAGGCAACAACCCTGCGGGCCATGGCCGAGAAGACAGCTGATCTCATCTGCCGCAAAACCGGTCACAAGGCCGCCTGCAGCACACGGAACACGCCGCTGCTGCCGTATCGTCGATTTTTTTCCCAGCCGTGCATTAAGATCCCCGGATAAAGAGATCACTATGAAAGAGACCGTTCAACTGAAACTATGGCGCCAAAGGCCGCAAGAAGAAACACCGCGAGGCTTTGAGACCTTTACCCTCACCATCGATACAGATATGAGCGTCCTGGACGCACTTGAAATAATCCGCAGCGAGCAGGATGCCACCCTGATGTACCGCCACTCCTGCCATCACTCTTCATGCGGCACCTGCGCGATGTTGATCAACGGCATGGCGCGGCTGGCATGTGTCACACGCATTTCCCAGCTGGAGACGCGGCCCATCATTGTCGAGCCCCTTTCCGACTTCCCTGTTCTGGGAGATCTGGCTGTGGACATGGCCCCTTTTTATAAAGACATCGATGAAGACTGGGACTATCTGAAGGAGGCAAAACACCCGGACCTGCAAACCCTGCCCGAGGGTATCTCCCGCTTTGAGCGTTTTGAAAACTGCATCGAATGCGGCTGCTGCGTCTCAGCCTGCCCGGTGACCGGTCAGGACAAACCGTTCATGGGTCCGGCTGCCCTGGCTGCCGTAAACACGGCGCTTCAAAAAGACCCAGGCGCTGAAGAAGAGCTGCTGAAAACAGCAGGCAGCGATCGGGGAGAACGCCTGTGCGATCGGGCCCTTGCCTGCAGCCGTGTTTGCCCGACAGCCGTATACCCGTCTCGCCATATTCTGGATCTGCGCAAGCGCCTGCAAGGCCATGGGCACAAGAAATAATTACTGCAATGCAGCACATTGAAAAGCAAGGTCTTTCGTCTTGCTTTTCATAATAGTATGGAGCGATAATCAAATAATGGAATGGCTTGGGATATCATATGCCCCGGAGAATTTTGATCATAACGAGGTGAATGAATTCTTTCTTGAGTACCAGTAATAATTAAGAAACAGGAGATCTATGAGTTTTCACATACCCACGAAAAAGAACACAAAGTTAAAACAGCTGCTCGCCCGCATCAATGAGGATGCGGAGCTTCTTCAGCTGTGGAAATGCGCCAATATCAATGCGGTGGATCGCAGCGGCATCAGCGATCACGGAGAGATTCATATCCGCATCGTCTCCAATGCGGCGTTAAGGATACTGCGCCTTCTCATCAAGGGCGGCATCACACCGAGCGTGGTCAAAGACCACGGCATGGAAACGGATGATGCCGAGGTGATCGTTGTGCTTGCCGCTTGTCTCCACGACATCGGGATCTCCGCACACCGCAACGATCATGAGCGCTACAGCATCTTCCTTGCGTATCCGAAATCCCGCGAGCTGCTCAAAGACATTTATGAAGAACCCGAACTGACCATCATGGCATCAGAGGTGATGCACGCCATCATTGCTCATAATGCAAAAGAAACCTGCCTGACCATAGAAGCCGGAGTCCTGAAGGTGGCCGATGCGCTCGATATGACGGAAGGCAGATCGCGCATCCCCTTTGAAATCGGAAACGTGAACATCCACTCCGTCTCGGCCAAGGCCGTCGATTCGGTCGAGATTGAGCCGGGAGAAAAACGACCGGTCAGACTCATGATAACCCTGGCCAATTCGGCAGGAATATTCCAGGTGGACGAACTGCTTCGCCACAAGCTTAAAAACTCATCCATCGCAGACCATGTCGAGATCATCGCCAAAATCGAGGGAGAAGTCGAGCGCAGGCTCATTGAGATCTATAAAGCCTAGCGTTACGGATATGCAGGAGAGGAAAATCAATCTATAAGCTGGTTCCCCCAATCAAAGCGAATTCGGAGGTGACTATGGATTATGAATTTCAGATCTCACAAGACAGTTCATACATAATTGTCAGGTTTCTTGCTGATGTGACATGCGAAATAGGAGAAAGTGCAAACAAGAATGCGGCAGAGTTTGGCGCAGAACATGGAATATCCCGCTTTCTACATGATATAAGGGGTGTCCGGTGTATTGAGAAGCCGACAAACCTGTACCTGTCCGCGTACAAGACTGTCCCCGGGCTGGGGATCGATCGGGGATCAAAGATTGCAATGCTCACTTCCCCCGACGACCATTCTCATGATTTCGTTGAAACCCTGTGGCAGAATAATAATTTCATTATAAAAATATTCAGTGATGAGGATTCTGCAATCAAGTGGCTGCAGGCATGAGTTGATCCCTTATTGTCGTTGCACGGGATTATTTGCAGAAGACCCACAATACCCGGACAGAAGTGTTTCTTCCGGGAACATTTATAGATGAACATGAAAATCATATCAGGAGGGCTTTTGGGCTATGGCATTTTTTTCTTCCGATACAGCGCACGTATACTTTGAAGACACGGGCAGAGGTGAACCGGTTATTGCCGTACACGGGCTCATTGAAAACACCGTGTACTGGAAAACTGTTGCAGATACGCTCTCGAGGCACTGCAGATTTATTGCCATGGATATGCGCGCACACGGGCGCACCGTTGTCACCGGAAAGCCGTCCGGTTTTGACGCAGATACAACCGGCAATGATATCATAGCACTGGCAGACCACCTGGGGCTGGAGCGCTTTCACCTCCTGGGGCACTCTACCG